>CAUZRI010000082.1:0-7401 GCA_963582285.1 Gammaproteobacteria bacterium
CCCCTGGCCCACAAACACCTCATCCTGATCCCTATGCCATGACCCCGACCAGGTCACCTAAGGCGGTAACAAAGGAAAATGGTAAACCCGAAAATATTATTACGCTGGAAAGATTTCATCGCAAAGGTGAGGCAGCAAATTCTGTGGTTCGATTGCCCTCGTATGATAAGGTCAAGCAAGATCCAGTCATGTACGCCCATGCGGCAAGGGTAATGCATCTGGAAACAAATCCTGGTAATGCCCGTGCCCTGGTGCAACGCCATGGTGATAGAGATGTGTGGTTAAACCCGCCACCGATACCATTAAAGACTGAAGAGATGGACGGGGTATATGAATTACCTTATACGCGATTGCCGCATCCTTCCTATACTAATGAGAAAATACCAGCCTATGAGATGATACGGTTTTCGGTCACCATCCAGCGTGGTTGTTTTGGTGGTTGTTCGTTTTGTTCCATCACCGAACATGAAGGACGTATAATTCAAAATCGATCTGAGGGATCTATATTGCAGGAAGTCGAGACCATCAGGGACACAGTGCCGGGTTTTACCGGTATCATCTCTGACTTAGGTGGACCCACAGCAAACATGTATCGCATAGCCTGTAAATCCAGGGAGATAGAAAGCAAGTGCCGCAAGCCTTCCTGCGTATATCCCGATGTATGTCCGAACTTAAATACCGATCACTCCTCATTAATCCAGTTATATCGTAAGGCCAGGGAGATCCCCGGGATCAAAAAAGTACTTATCGCTTCAGGCGTACGTTATGACCTGGCGATCAAATCCCCGGCCTATGTCAAGGAACTGGTGACCCATCATGTGGGGGGATATCTAAAGATTGCACCGGAGCATACCGAGCAGGGGCCGTTATCTAAGATGATGAAACCCGGTATGGGCGCCTATGACCGTTTTAAACAATTATTTGATCAGTATTCAAAGGCAGCGGGAAAGGAGCAATACCTGATCCCTTACTTTATCGCTGCGCATCCCGGAACCACCGACGAAGACATGATGAACCTTGCGATATGGTTAAAACAAAATGGTTTTCGTGCCGATCAGGTACAAACATTTCTCCCTTCCCCCATGGCCTTGGCGACAGCGATGTATCACAGTAATAAAAATCCTTTGCGAAAGGTCAGTCGTGACAGTGAAACAGTCCCGGTGGCAAAGGGCCTCAAGGTCCGGCGTTTACACAAGGCTTTTTTGCGCTACCATGACCCGGCAAACTGGTCCATGCTGCGTGCCGCCTTGAAACGTATGGGGCGGGCTGACCTCATCGGTCCCGGGAAACGCTGCCTCATACCGCCCGGGCAACCAGGCAAGGCGAGCAACGCAAGGAATCAAGGTATTAGTAAGCCATTCCTCACCCAACACACTGGATTGCCCCCTTTACCCTCTGTGCAACGTAAACGGCCTGTAAAGAAAAAGACGCGGCTGTAACTGCGTTTCCATGCTGATGTTCATCATCACCTAATCATAATAATAGGCCTACACAGAATATTCACATCGCCTGTTGTGGCTTAAAAACAACAATCAATAACTAATATATTTCATGATGCCAACCCAACAATTTATTGATTAAATTTAATTCAGAAGTCATAAGTAAAAATTGTTAGTTTCCATATCTATTCATGGAATTACTAACATTAATTAATTAATCTATTTATACTTCTAAGCTTGACAATCTAACGGTAAAATATTGTAATGCTACGCTGTGATTAGGGATCTATGGGTATCTGTGTTGTATAAAAGTTGCCTTGTTTCTTAAAATTTTATAAAATTCAATAAGATAGGGGTTTGATAATGTCATTTAAAAACCGTTCATTAAGTCAGTCAATCATCTGGAGTGCGCTGTTGGTGACCATCTCATTAGGTCAGGTCATGGTAGCCCAGGCTCAGCAACTGGAAGAAATTATCGTTACCGCACAGCGTCGCGAGCAGAGTCTCCAGGACGTTCCGGTCTCTCTACAAACATTTCAAGGTGATGACATGACCCGTCAGGGGTTTGATACCCTCAGCGATTTAACCACCTATGCCCCAGGCTTGGTCATTAAAGCCGGTTCTGAAGAACAGGGACTGATCCTCCGCGGTGCTGGCACCCAGAGTAAGAACTTAGGCATCGAGCAGGGTGTACCTACCTTTATTGACGGTATCCACATGGGCCGTGGCTCTCAAGTATTAAATGGCTATATGGATATACAACGGGTTGAGGTGCTTAAGGGACCCCAGCCTGTGTTCTTTGGTCAGAATGCTGCTGGTGGTGCCCTGAATATAGAGACCGTTAAACCGGGTGAGGAATGGACAGGTACTTTAGCTGGGGATTTTGGTAATTTTGGCAAGAAGGTTGTTGAAGGGGCCATTGGTGGACCCATCACTGATACCTTTGGTGTCCGAGTCGCAGCCAAGTATTATCGTTTGGAAGGCTTCATGCGAGATTATTTAACTGGTGATAAGTTCCCCCAGAGAGAATATAAAACTGCTCGAATCACTACCCAGTGGACCCCGACTGAAAATTTTCAGGCCACCTTCAAACTCGAAGCGTCTAATAATGACCTGGGTCCAAGGGTGTCATCAATAGTATTTGATAAATTTGCTTTTACTGGGCCCGACTTAAAACATGGTCTACGTATACCCATAACAGGTATATTAAGTGCCAACGTGGCACCGGTAGACCAAAAGGTGGGTGAAGTTACCAACCTGGGTTATAAAGCTGGTCCAACCTTTCTCAGCCCTCGAGTGGAATCGGATTTAGGTGTTTCCCTGGGTCTGCCCCCATTGACCGAGGCATCAGGAAGTGACAGTGGAATTGTGCTTGATTTTACCGAGTGTGCGAAGACAGGTGGTTTAGTGGTTATGGGTGACACGCCGGGCGGTATCCAGCCAATGCGGCCATCACAATTTGAAAGCTGTAATATGAGCGATGAATCAGGTTCCAAACCCTGGCATGCAGTGATGGACCTCAACTATACCTTCGATAATGGTGTAGAACTGAGCTCTAAGACAGGTTATAGCCGACAGATGTTCTATAATTCACCGTTTAATTCTGGTGGCGGTGCCTTCTCTCTCAACAATCGTGCTCGCGGTGAATTCTTTGGTCAGTGGAGTGAGGAAATAAGGTTGAGTTCTGCCGTTGGTGGTCAGATCGAATGGATGGGCGGCCTGTATTATCAGGATAATAATTTAAATGTCTGGTCCGATGCTAATCGGGCTAATACGAGAAATCCACTCCGTTGGACCCGTGCCCACGAAGACTCAAAATGGATAAGCGCCTTTGCTGCGGTCACTTTTAACTTCCTGGATAATCGAGCCTCTGTTGACATCGGTGCACGCTACACAGATATCAGTAAACATGCTACGGGGCAGAACAGGGTCGGGGAGTGGTATGTCATTAATGAAATTTCTGATGGGGGTGATGGTTCCATTGTTCGTCTTCCCTACGGGATTGATTTAACAGGCACCAATGCCGACGAGGCTGCGTTTATGGCAACCTATCCGGGTATCGTACGTGGTAGGGTTGTTGGACGATCCGCGGTCACCGCGGCCTGTCATACCTTGTTAGCGTCGACTGGAGCGGCGGGTGGTTTATCTAAGAGCGGCATCTCTTGCGCCTCAGTGGATAGTTCTATTGATGACAGTTCCTTTAACCCACAGATAGTATTACGCTACAGACCAAGTGACGATATCTCTTTGTACGCAAAATACGCCACTTCGTTCAAATCCGGTGCGTTTGACATGGGGGTCTCTCAGGTTCCTGTACGTTCGGATGATTTTACCTTTGATGCGGAGAAATACGAAATTCTTGAGCTTGGATTACGAGGTGCCTTTATGGATGGTCGTATGACAGCCGAGGCAACTATTTTTGCCACTAATATCAAAGGAAATCAGGTGTCCTATGTCGATCGAACCGAAGGTATTGATCGTAACGTCACTCAAAATGTTGGTGCGCAGAAATCTGACGGTATCGAATTTAGCGGCAAGTTTGCCGTATCGGACAGATTGACCTTGAGTAGTTATCTTGCCTTGCTTAATGCCACAATCCTAGATTTTACCACGTCTATTTGTAACGATGATGACAGGGTTGCCGAACGATGTTTTGATTCCGATGGTAACGTCTCAAACAGAGGTGCGGCAGACCGTTCCGGTCAAGAGGCGAGAAATGCCCCGGACTGGCAGTACACGGGGAACCTGCGTTATGAGTTGCCAACTATTTTGGATGGTTACTATTCTAATTTTGATGTAACTCTTCAGGGTACAGACAACTACACCACAGACCGTTCCTTCACCAATGCGGTTGCATATGCCCAAAGCTGGGATGTGAATCTCTCTTATGAGTTTGGTGGTATAGACGAACGTTGGAGCGTTCTGCTATATGGCCGCAACTTGTTAGAAGCCAAGCCTGTATATAATGCAGAGAATGACTTCACCGGTGAAGGCTTGTTAGAGTCTCAGTTGCAGCAAACTATGTCCAACTTTGCGAGTTATGGGGCAAGACTGAAATATAACTTCTTCTAAATAGAAGTACCTGTTTGTAATTAACGGGACATGACCTGGTAGGTCATGTCCCGTTTTCATTTCGGCACAAAATTAAAAAATTTAACCTTCCGAGAGTTGAGAATTCACTTCATCTTCCATACAGTCCAATCTCATTTCTTGTCTTTAAATAACAAATGTTAAAATCTCTTACTAGTAATTAGTATCTCAGTATATCGCTGGATTTTTGTCGGATATGATTAACACTTACAGGTATTAATTTCTTAAACTACCAATATCTAATTCATTGTATCCTTCGCAAAAAATCTTGTCATACACCTGTTAAGTATGGTTCTTAAAGATAAATTTTATAAAAGGGTCGCCTCTATTAAGGTTGATAATGACTTGACAAGATTATGCTATATCCATGTAATGTAGGTCGTTTATATGGAACTTAGGTTGGTATCGTTGTATTAAAACCAATTGGATTCCTAAAATTTTATAAATTTCAAAAAGTTAGGAGGCAGAAATGTCGAATGTATACCGTGAATTAAACAAATTATTTATCTGGGGTGGACTTCTCGTGACCCTGTCACTGGGACCCATCCTGGTAACGCAGGCACAACAACTAGAAGAAATCGTTGTTACTGCACAGCGTCGGGAACAGAGTCTCCAGGATGTCCCTGTATCACTTCAGACCTTTTCCGGTGATTCCATGGCCGATAAAGGTTTTGATACCCTTAACGAGTTGACCATGTATGCACCGGGTTTGGTGATAAAGAGTTCCTCCGAAGAGCAGGGCTTGATACTGCGAGGTGCTGGTACCCAGAGTAAGAACCTCGGTATTGAGCAGGGTGTGCCTACCTTTATTGACGGTATTCATATGGGTCGTGGTTCCCAGGTGTTGAATTCCTATATGGACATTGACCGCTTAGAGGTCCTCAAAGGCCCTCAACCTGTATTCTTTGGTCAAAATGCTGCTGCTGGTGCGTTAAACGTCACCACTCGAAAGCCTGGCGATGAATGGGAAGGCTATATCAGCGGTGATTATGGTCGCTTTGGCAAGTCCGTCGTTGAGGGTGCCGTTGGTGGTCCCATCACCGATACCTTTGGTGTCCGTGTGGCTGCCAAGTATTATCGACTGGAGGGTTTTTTGCGTGATTGGTGGACCGGTGAGGCATTCCCCCAGCGTGAATACATGACCGGGCGTATTACCAGTGTATGGCGGCCCACCGAAAATTTTGAGGCATCCTTTAAAGTAGAGCTCGCCGATAATGACCTTGGACCCCGGGCGCAACCTCTGGTGTTTGATAAATTCAATTCCCTCGCGGATGCCAAACTCATTCACGGTGAAGGTTCTCCAATAACCGGTCTTCTTAGCGCCAACATTGGTCCGGTAAATCAAGGCGTCGGTGAGTTTACCCGCACGGGTATCAAGTATGGGCCAACCTTCATCAGTCCAGATGCGGAATCCGACGCCAGAGAGGCGGTCGGTCTACCTCGCCTGACAGAGGCCTCTAGTAGTGCCTCAGGTTTCCTTTTTGGTTTTGGTATGTGCCAGAAAGCTGGCGGCCTGCAGGTATTTGAAACTGGTGGGTTACAGCCGACACGGCCTGACGATTTTGAGAGCTGTGACAGGACGGATAAATCTGGTTCCAAGCCCTGGCATGCGATCATGGACCTGACCTATAACCTGGACAATGGTATCGAGTTGACCTCCAAGACCGGTTACAGTAACCAGGAATTCTGGAATGTCCCCTACAACTCCGGCGGAGGGGCCTTTGCCTCCAACGCCCGTTCCCGAGGCGAGTTCTTCAGCCAGTGGAGTCAGGAGTTCAGGGTGACTTCACCTACCGGTGGCCAGATTGAATGGATGGGTGGTTTGTACTGGCAGGATAATAACCTGGCGGCATGGTCTGATGCCTTCGTTGCCAGCCCACGACTTCCAATCCGCTCAACCCGTACCGAGGAAGACTCGAAGTGGATTAGCGGCTTTGCCACGGTGACGTTTAACTTCTTGGATAATCGCGCATCGCTGGACGTCGGTGGCCGCTATACTGATATTCAAAAGGACGCCTTTGGTAAAAACCGTATCGGTGAATGGTATGTCTGGGACCCTGTCAATGAAGTCCCCTTCCGCTTGCCGTTTGGTATGGATCTGACTCAGAAGGGTACTACCGGCACCGCCCGGGCTGCGGCGGGAGCAGCATTGGTTGCCGCCAATCCCTGGCTGCCAAATGCCGAGGTCATCGGACGCTCTAGGATCACCGGTAACTGCGATACGCTTTTGGCTGCCACCGACCCGGCGGGTAATATCTCCTCGAGTCGTTGTGTCAGTATAGTAAGCAGCATCGATGATAGTTCCTTCGACCCGCAAGTGGTGTTGCGTTACCGTCCCACTGACGACATTTCCCTGTACGCCAAATACGCTACCTCCTTTAAGTCGGGTGCCTTTGACATGGGAGTCTCCACAGTCACACGATTCGAAGACGACTTTGCATTCGGCCCGGAAACCTACGAGACCTATGAACTGGGTGCCCGCGGGTCGTTCATGGATGGCAGGATGACGGCGGAGATCACCGGCTTCTTCACAGATATCAAAGGGGTGCAGGTGTCATACATCGACCCGATCCTTGAACGAAATATCACCAGAAACATCGCCGCGCAGGAATCCAAGGGGATTGAATTCAGTGGTCAGTTCGCGGCCACCCAGCGTATGACCTTGAGTTCGTATTTCTCCCTCCTGGATGCAACAGTGGTAGAGTTTGAAAATGCGTCCTGTGTAGAAGATGAAGTCTTGGCGGGTATTTGTATTGATGGTGTCGCAGACCGTTCTGGTGCGGAGGCAAGAAACTCTCCGGACTGGCAGTACACCGGTAACCTGGCGTATGAACTGCCAACGATTTTTGATGGTTATGTCTCAAAGTTTGAT
>CAUZRI010000083.1:0-7372 GCA_963582285.1 Gammaproteobacteria bacterium
GGTGGCGTCTCTGCCAGATATACCTTCTGATCGCTTATACCTTCCTGGTGGAAAAACAGTAGAAGCTTCAAATACCGGACCGTCAACACATACACGCTGCATACTAATTCCTTCTGTTGTTGTTACTTCAACCACACAACCTGCACATCCGCCTACCGCACACGCCATATATTCTTCTAATGAAACCTGACAAGGGATATTGTATTCATAAGAAAGACTGGCAACTGCATCAAGCATAACAGTTGGGCCACAGGCAAATATTTCCACATCGCTTAAAACATCATTTTCCATAGCGTCAAGCCATATTCTGGCAAGATTGGTGACATACCCGTCGTAGCAACCAGGATAACCTTGCAAGCTGGCAAGGCGGCACGCAATCCCCCAGTCTTCCATTAGTGGCATGGTCGCGATAATCCCCTCCGGCATACCTGGTACCATAATTTTTGAAGGTATCTGCTTAAATGGAAATGGAATTTCAGAGCCGGCAATAAGAAAAGGCTTGCATGATTTGTGATGTTGTTTTATATGTTCTGCCAAATTTATCATCGGTGGTATGCCAACACCCCCACCTATCAACAGGGGTCGCTTACGATATGATTCCAGTTTAAACGGTACACCTATCGGTCCAAGCAAGCTCAATGTGTCACCAATTTTCTTGGTTGATAAATATTTTGTGCCATTGCCATGAATTTTATAAAGGATTTCAATCCATCCATTATCAGCATCGGTTCGCATTATTGACATGGGTCGACGCATGGGAATACTGGGATCACATAGTATGTGAATAAAGCTGCCGGGTTTGGCGTCTACCGCGGTATTCGGTGAATACAATCGTATTATATATTGTTCTCCTGGATAGGATTGCTGAGAAAGAATCTTTGCGTCTTCCACATTAATCGTATTTCTTGATTGAGGGTGTTGCATATAATTTTTTAATTGTTAGTTGTTATCACAAAACTCTAAAAAAACTTCATTTATAAGACAGGCTTTTTCAATTCAAAAAAAATAGAAAAATTCTATTTGTATTGGAATATTAGCTCGCCATCAAGTATTGTATGACTAACCTTTCCCTGTAACTCCCAACCTTCAAATGGCGTGCATTTGCTCCCGCTAATTAGCTGTTGTCCCTGTGCTGTCCAGGATATGTCGGGGTTTATAATTATGATATCAGCCTTACTTCCTGGTTCAATGCGGCCAAAGGGAAGATTGAGTATTTTTGCCGGATTGGTTGTTATTTTTTCCACTGCATCTAATAAAGATAATTTACCTCGATTTGCGAGATCTAGCATTAGAGGCAATAAAAATTCTATAGTAGATGCGCCGGGCTCTGTCTGACTGAACGGGGCAATTTTTGAATCTATACTTAATAGTCTATGATCTGAACACACCGCATCAATTACACCTTCTGCGATACCTTGTATAAGTATATCCTTATCATGCAAGCTGCGTAGTGGAGGTATTAAATGACAGTTTGAGTTGTAACAATCGACATCAAGTTCTGTAAGGTATAAATGACAAATATCTACATCAGCTGTAACAGGCAAGCCTAGCTGTTTTGCCTGACGAATCATGTCTACCGCCCTGGCAGTGGATATTCTACAAAAATGAATTTTTGCACCAGATTGTTCAGCTATCAACAAAGCTGCTGATACAGCTACAGTTTCAGCGATTTCAGGTATTGGAGGTAAACCAAGGCGAGTGCTCAATGCACCTTCATTTACTACTCCATAATTTCGCAGGCTGTAATCTTCTGGGTGAAAAAAAACCGTAAGATCTGAGCTCGCTGCATATTCCATCGCGCGACGTAAAATTTCGTAATTTGCAAGCGGTTGATTAGCATTACTTACAGCAATACACCCTGCTGTTTTTAATGTAAACATTTCTGCCAATCTGTCTCCTTTTAGGCCCTGGGTAAGCGCCCCAATAGGATTTATTCTGACCTGTCCGGAATCAGTTGCAGATTTTAATAATATTTCCACTGCTGTGGAAGAATCAATAATTGGATGCGTATCTGGTGGGCAACATACCGATGTTACCCCTGCACTAGCTGCGGCGGTGGCTTCAGTAGAGAATGTTTTTTTAATTGCCTGGCCAGATTTGCCGAATCTCGCCGAGAGATCAACGATGCCGGGACAAATCCAGTGATCTTTTGCGTTTATAGTTATATCTGCAGTGAAGTCCATGGTCGAATCATTAGCTGACAGGATAGTGCCATTGTCGATACAAATTTCTCCGCTACTGTCACGACCGGAATGTGGATCCAGAATTCTACCATTTTCTATTCTAATCCTGGTCATTAGTAATTACTGCTCTCTGAATTGCTACCCATAGCCATTGCCATAACTGCCATTCGAATTGCGATGCCATTACTTACTTGTTGCAATATAACGGATTGTTCACTGTCAGCTATTGTTGAATCTATTTCTATGCCTCTGTTGATTGGACCCGGATGCATAACAATTGCATCTTCTTTTGCAACCTTAAGTTTCTCTTGTGTAAGACCGTAGCGGTTGAAATATTCGTACTCACTTGGGATGCTGGCAGTAATCATACGTTCTTTTTGTAACCGTAACATAATCACAACATCAACATTTTTTAATCCATCTTCGAGAGTGTCATAGACTGACACACCCATGGTTTCAATATCACGTGGAATTAGAGTCTTCGGGCCAATAACTCTTACTTCATTTACACCAAGTATTTTTAAGGCATGAATATTTGATCTTGCAACTCTTGAATGGAGAATGTCGCCAACTATTGCAACACGTAATGTATCAAAAGTCTTTTTATGCTTACGTATGGTAAACATATCCAGCATTGCTTGAGTAGGATGGGAATGTTGACCGTCTCCACCATTTATCACACTAATATGAGGTGCAACATGGTTGGCGATAAAGTGAGCGGCACCACTACTTGCGTGACGGACAATGAACATATCACTATGCATTGCCTCAAGTGTACGCAACGTATCCAGCAATGATTCTCCTTTGCTGGTCGAAGATGTAGCCATGTTCAGGTTAAGTATATCTGCGGAGAGTCGCTTTGCGGCAAGTTCGAAAGTGGTACTGGTTCGAGTGCTTGGTTCAAAAAAAAGGTTAACTATCGTTTTTCCTCGTAATAGAGGGACCTTTTTTACAGCACGATCACCGACACTCGCGAATGATTCGGCATAGTCAAGAATATCTAATAGTAGCTGTTGGCTCAGGCCTTCAATGGTAAGAAAATGTTTAAGACGCCCTTGTTTATCTAGCTGAATATTATCGTAACCCGTCATACTGTAATCTTAATCTCCAGAGCCAGTGGTTCTGGGCCAAGGAGTTTAGCATGTTCTCCCTGCTTTAGTGCCAAAGTTTTTCCTGTAATATCAGCTTTTATTGGTAATTCGTGACCTGAACGTTCAATTAGAACCGCTAGTGTAATAGTTGTTGGTCTGCCATAGTCAAATATTTCATTCATTGCCGCGCGAATAGTGCGGCCCGTATGTAATACGTCATCGACCAATATGATATGTTTGTCTTCGATACTAAATGGTAGATTTGATGGGCTAACATGAGGATGCATGCCAATCCGGCTAAAATCATCCCGATAAAAGGCTATATTTAATTCTCCCAAGGGAATATCTCCGGCTAAACGTTGCTGCAGTTGTGATGCTATCCAGTAACCCCCTGTATGAATTCCAATTATCATTGGATCTGATATTTTGTTCTCATTGATCATATCTCTAATACGATCTGCCATTTCATCTAATAGCTTATCTATCTCCGTGTAATCCATAGTCTTTAGTTTTTTTTATAAAAATTATTTTAAATTGTATCATTTTTTAAAGTCGAACTAGAATTTTCAGCAAGCCAGGATTCTAGTATTATCTGTGCTGCAACAGGATCAAGATTATATGTATCTTTACGTCGGAGTCTTGCTTCAGAGCTGGACAGCCGTTCATCTGCGCGGTATATGGGCTGACTAAATCGGTTAGCTAGTTCTTTTACAAATTGATTTGATGCCCGTGTCATAGGTTGTCCACTACCGTCCATATTTAGTGGTTTGCCAACAACTAAGGCATCGGGTTTCCATTCGTCAATATAACGTGCGATTAGCTTCCAGTCAGGGATGCCGTTTCGTGCGTATACAGTCCCAAGAGGGGTAGCAGTGCCAGTCAGAGTCTGACCAACTGCTACACCAGTGCGTATTTTTCCAAAATCAAAACAAATCAGCGTTTGTATTTCTGTCACGCGTGGCCTATTTGGGAGGAGAGATTTTGCATATTTACACCTAAAAGTGATGCAGCAAATTCCCAGCGTTGTTCTGCAGGGGCATCAAAAATAATATCAGTATCAGAGGGTGTATTTAGCCAGCAATTATCCATAAGCTCCTGTTCAAGTTGACCTGCGGTCCATCCAGCATAGCCCAGGGCAATAAAGGATTTTTCTGGGCCATACCCATTTGAAATAGCCTCTAGTATATCGCGAGAGGTTGTTACTTCAATTTTGTCACTGATATGGATTGAAGATTGCCATTTCGCATCAGGTTTATGTATTATAAATCCACGATCAGTTTTAACTGGGCCACCATCATATACTTGAGTATTACTAATATCCATGTCCTTTACCGTCAGATCCATTTGAGTAAATATTTCGCCTAGATCCATGCTCAATGGTCTATTTATGACGATACCCATGGCGCCTTGATCATTATGTGAAAATACATAAATTACTGTCTGAAAAAAGTTAGGATCAGCCAAGCCAGGCATGGCGATTAAAAACTGGTTTGTCAGATTAATCGGTTTCATGTAGCTAATGTTAACTGTGCATAGATAAGAAAACTACAGGATAAGACAATATTTATTTATACAATTTAAGAACTGCTCCATTTTTCTACTGATTATATTTGTAAAGATGTCAAAAATGCCAGGAAAGAGGATATTAAATCAAAGGGTTATACAACATGGATTATAATATTAAATTATTGAAATCCCCCGTTATTCAAAAATTGCCAGGTACGCGTAATATGGAGTATATCTACTTCGGATTGTATATTTGGCGGAAAATTAGCATAGGGTGCCGCCAGCTTAACAATACGAATAGCAGCATCATCCAAGACCTTATGTCCCGAAGATCTACGAATTATAATTTCATTTATAGAACCGTCGTGATTAACCGCAACATCCAGGATAAGATTCCCGGATAAGTTTAATCGACGTGCAGCATCAGGATAATTGAGATTTCCAATTCGTTCTACTTTTGCTCGCCAAGCCTCCATGTAGGTAGCGTAAATAAATTCCTTAGTATTTGCAGAGATATATTTCCGTCTCGGTCGTTCCGATCGAGTCTCAAGTTTGCGCTCGAATGCTGCGCTTAGTGCTGCAATTTTTAGACTGTTGGTAAGCAAGGCTGTTGCGGTTGGTAGCTTTTTTATTGTGGTGATCTTTTCTATATTTTGTTCTGAATCCGCGGAGTTGGTTGATTTATTATTGCTTGTTTCTGTAACGAGTTCACTAGTGTCGTCATCTGTCGTAATCAGGTCTTGGCTTGGATTTGACTCAGATTTTATTTGACTCTCAGACTGAGGTGGAGTTATTAACTCAGCAATATTATCAGGAAACGGAGAAGGTAATGGTGATGCAGGCGTCACTTCATCGCTAGTATCTCCACCACCTTCAAGATTTGCCTGAGCAAGTAATTTTGCTTCTTCAGGCGCATCACTTTTTTGCTGGACAAGTATAATCTCCATTGCATCATAGTTAGGTGGAGATAAATCTTCTTTTGCGAAAGTTATTCCGAGGACAACTACAGCATGGGTAATTATTGCGAGACAAAGCGTCAGACTAAACCGATCAACTGGTGTTATTACTGGGGGATTAGGAGCAGAGGTTGATTGTCCGGTTGCCTTAGACATTATTCGTTATGACCGCTAGAGTATTTCTGATCATCCATTATCTGGGTAGTATATTTTTCTCAATAACATCCATGAGTTGAGTTCCGATATCAATATTATAGATGGCATCTAATTCACGAATACAAGTAGGACTAGTAACATTAATTTCAGTTAAATAATCACCAATAACATCAAGACCAACAAAAATTAGCCCTTTCTTTGCTAGCGTTGGCCCAACTTGTTCGCAAATCCATTGGTCTCTGGCGGTCAGTTCGACTCCCTTGCCTGTACCACCAGCGGCAAGATTACCTCGGGATTCGCCAGCCATTGGAATCCTTGCTAACGCATATTCTACTGGCAATCCATTAATTAGAAGAATACGTTTATCACCTTCGCTGATCTCAGGAATATATTCTTGTGCCATGATAAAACGAGAATGGTCAAATGTCAGCGTCTCAATTATGACATTAAGATTTGGATCGTTATGGCTCGATTTGAATACCGATTTTCCTCCCATGCCATCAAGTGGTTTGAGTATAACGTGATCATGATTGCCAATGAACTCGATTAGATGTTGCTGGTTTTTGCTTACCAATGTTGGTGCAATACACTTTGGAAAATAGTTTATAAACACCTTTTCATTAACATCCCGTAAACCCGCGGGGTCATTGATGATAATAGCGCCCTCTGATTGAGCAAGTTCAAGAATATAGGTGCAATAGATGTATTCCATGTTGAAAGGTGGGTCAATACGCATAAGAATTACGTCAAGATCCGCCAGGGAAATAGTCAGCTGTTGATGAAACTTATACCAATTCGTCTTATTATCATCAACTGAGATTATGCTGGTATTGGATTTTGCACGTTGTTCATGGATAAATAAGTCGTTCATTGCCATGTAATATATTTCCCAATCTTTTTTTTGGGCTGCAAGCAACATTGCAAAAGTGCTGTCTTTTTTTATATTGATCCCGGAAATGGGATCCATGATTACGCCTAGTTTCATATTGGGCCATTAATTTTGTTCATGTACTTGAGGTATACTTGATTAATAGTTTATCCAGAACCCTATGGAAAAGATATGTTTTACATAAATTATTATGAGTAAATCTAGCTTGCGAATAATTACTCGCGAAAGCCCTTTGGCAATGTGGCAGGCAGAATTTGTACAAAATAGATTGATGAGTATCTTCCCAAAAATAAATATCACAATTTTGGGAATTACCACACAAGCTGATAAATTACTTGATACGTCCTTGGAAAACTTGGGCGGTAAAGGTGCATTCGTTAAAGAACTGGAGTTAGCATTGCTTAATGGTGAAGCAGATCTTGCCGTCCATTCAATGAAAGATGTTGTTGTAGATCTGCCAGACAGTTTAAGCATACCGGTAATACTAAAAAGGACACATCCTGGAGATAGTTTTATATCAAATAACTGTAATAGCCTAGATAAGCTGCCTATTGGAAGTGTTGTAGGTACATCAAGCCTTAGAAGAGAGTG
>CAUZRI010000084.1:0-7316 GCA_963582285.1 Gammaproteobacteria bacterium
ATCCGCATTACTACCAACCGCAATAATCTCTTCATCACGTATGGCAATGGCTTCTGCAAAGCTTATGTCTTCAATATTATCCGAATCAGCGGTTATAACCTTACCGTTAATAATTACGGTAGTGGCATAGGGTGATTGTGCGGCAATAACAGCACTGCAAAGAGATATGCCGATTATGATTTTTACAATTTCCGTGAATACTATTCTGTGCATCTTCATTCTCCCCCAAAAAATATTAATCACATAAAGACTAGAATAGCACTACTACATTGTCGCTCTATGTTGTGTGATAAGGAGAATGGCAGAGTCCATTCTCCTTCAACACTATTAATTATAAGCCAATTTTTCGACTTGGAATCTGAGGCGTACCGTTATTCCAACGCCATAAGTCTGTTGGGGTATTCTTTTCAATCTCCCATTCTGCAACATCGGGATCGGTATTGAATTTCAACTTATTACCACGCAAAGGCGTATCTTCAAACACCACTTTGCCGCCAACCATAGTCATTATGGGAAAAAGCGTATCCAGTTCTTCCACTTCAACATCCATGTAGTCTCCATTTAGTATAATAATATCCGCCCATTTACCGGGTTCAATGGAACCTATCTCATCTTCTTTCCACATGGTATAACCACCCCAACGCGTCATCATTGCTAACAGCGTCAGGCGATCCGGTACCGCCTCTTCAGGGACACCAAAGTTTTTGCCATCGATCTTTCGGGTCATCCACGCCACGCCATCTTCAAATGGGGAATAGCGGATTCCGCTCTGACTACCAAATTCACTTATCAATGCCCTGGCCCCTGCCTTCATCATACTGGCAACTGGTCCAGTCATGGTCAGGTACTCCTCACCATAATCCTCTTCAATCACCTGGCTCGGCACCTCGGTAGCGTCACAGGAAAATGTCTGGCCTATGCGTGCTGCAATCTGTATTTGCTCTGGTGTCACGGAATGACAATGGTCGGTCTGCAGACGCAGGGAGCGCATTTTCTCCAGGGACATTCCGGACTGCAGCAATTCATCTTGATAAAATTTAAGGGCACCATCACCCGCCATGTGCCAGCCGGGAATGCCAGTCTGTCTACCCTCTGCAGCCAGCTCAACCAGAACCTTATAATGTTCCAGTCTTCGCATGTTAGCCGTACTGGAATCCGCTGTGGGACAAAGCTCCCGACTTTTCAGCTCCGGGGTTTTCGCCGGGATGGATGTACACCAGGCCACACCACCACCATCGGAGGCGCCTGCACTGCTACCAATACTCCACATCATATCCGAGCCATAGCCTACCCAATCACCGATACGCCAGTAGGTCTCGGTAACGCGTGGGTTAAATGGCTGCATCCAGCGATGACCCCATGCCAACCGCAGTGGCATAAGATCATTACGATCCAGGTGTACTGATGCATTGAAGCCACCTTCACACTGGATATGGGTCTTGTGTGTGGTCAATCCGTTCTGGGCATTGAGTTGCATGACCTCGAAATAGCCCTTGGTATATTCATCTACCCGGCCTGCCGCATCGACAATAATGTCGCCACGGATACAACGCGGACCATCGGTATAGTCTCCAGAATGCCCGGTATTCTCGTTTATCCAAAAATCATCCGGTATGGGGTTTCTAAAGCGTGCCTCGATAGACTTTATCCCGAGTGAGTTATAGGCCGCACCACCACGGGTACTGATAACCACAGGATGATTGGATGAAAGTGGATCAAGGAATTGCTTGGTAGCCGTCTTACCTATCACTTTCACAGCGACCTGGGCCGGTCCCAGTCTCACCTGAATCCACTGACCTGCAGAGACCTGTGTTGTTCTTACTGCCAAAGCCTTGCCCAATGTCTCGAGCATTTCTTCTGGCGTTTCTGAGGTGATATTAATCTGGATGAGTTCGGGAATATCGCGTAACACCCATTCAAATGCCGTCAGGGTATTTTCATATAAGTGATTGTGGGTATCGATTAAACCAGGCAGTACAGAATTTCCCTTTGCATCAATCACCTCTGTCCAATCAGCAATATACTGTTGGATATCGGCATTGCTGCCAACGGCCATTATCTCATCATTCTGAATTGCAATGGCCTCTACAAAACTAATATTGTTGATATCATCAGAATCCATAGTAATGACCTTACCATTGATTATCACTGTCGTTGCAAAGGGTGATGAGGCGGCCATCACAATTGCACTAACAAATATTCCAATTAACATTAATGACATCTTTACAAAAAGATTTTTCTCGACCTTCATCACTTTCTCCCTTCCCGTATTAACTACTTATTTATTATTGATTTAAAATTTTTTCATCTATTTAGTTAAAAAATACCCACTCATTATTGCATCATACCAAAGTTTGATCCCCATAGGGGCAACACCCAAGGGTAAACCTTCTTCCGCTGCACTGTAACCATGTATGCCTGCATCAAATTGATATAGTTTTACCTTGGGGGCAGGTTTCATCGCCGCATAACCAGGCAAATACACATCACGGTAATTCTCTGGAGCATGGTCACGACTATTCTTGGTAATGATTAATATCAGGGGGGGCACAGGTTTTACCCTGGGTCCCGACATCCCTCTGAGATAACCCAAATAACGTTCCACTAGCGACTCAGTTGCTTCGGATGTCATTTCCAGTCGATCTGCTGTAACCCTTGCCGCAGCTTCCAGGGCAACAGGATTATCGAAATGCAGAATATTCTCTGCCTTAAAATGAGGCTGTTTCGTACCCTTTTGCCAATTATCATGGACCTCCTCCATAACCATAGCAAGGCGGGCCAGGGCATTGACTCCCTCCTCCTGGATCAACTCATAACCGTAATAGCGTGCAGTATCACGCCAGGATCTAATCCGCAGGCAATCAAAATTCATCCCCCAAGGTTCGCTAATTCCCTGAATCTCCCGTGTCATATTTCCATAAAGCGCGCCAAAGGGTGAACTTTCCATACCCAGTACACCGACGATGTTCGGAATATGTTGAGTCAACATCATGGTCATGGGACCACCTGTGGAATGTCCATGACTATATATAGAGAATTCATCTTCAGGGAAATAACGGCGAGCGAGGTCTGTTGCCCCTTCCTCATGGGCAACCGGCCAACCGGCCATACGATTATAAAAAGTAGTCCCTGGCTTAGCACATGCAAGATGTAAGGTACCCCAACGCCTGCGACGTGACTCTTCCTGATCTTTTACAACTTCATATTGATCCGGCGTGATTAATTCATCTTTAAGCCAGATAGGGGTACGCACAGTTCCGTCCGCTTTAATGGTATCCCCCGGCCAGTTACCGTTTGCTTCCTGTAGATTATATCGACCGGGGTAAGACATATTGACTACTTTAAAACCAAACTTGGATACCAATAATTGGGCGAATTTTTCCTTACTTCGATGGTCCCCTGAACCACCATGTAACAGAAAGACACCCACTTTTCTTCCATCAGGTCCCAGCGGAATTTTTGAAGCATCCTCTGGTTCATAAACACTGCCAGCTATGTCCCAATCCATATCCACTGCACGTACACGATGCACGATCTGTTGAGTACGAAAGGGTATATCCGGTTTGGATATAATATCGTTTGATCCCTCAACCAGTTCTGCACGTGAGACCTTGATCCAGTCATAACCGCTAACCTTATCAACAGAAAAGTTTTGTTGGCCTTTGGCAACCGATGCTAAAGCCATAGTCAGAATGGAAATACGAAATACAAATCTAAAGAATTTGAGATTTTGTGACAAAAACTTACCCGCCCTGGTTTTCTGAATAAAAAAATATAATTTTTTACTGATTATAACCACAATCAGCGGCTAAACCTAGTGTGTACAATCTAAACTAACTGTTAATTAGAAGGAATGATTCTTCTTTTAGTCCTTTGAATTGGCTATATATTCAACAATATTTATTTTTCATATCTGGCAGTAAAAAAACATAGCTATCGTCAGATTGATAAATAAAATAAGGAAGCAGAATAATCTGCTCCCTCATCCCTCGCCCTTATTTATCTATAAAGTTCACGACTGGGTATCTGTGGCCCGGTGTCCGCCCAGCGCCATAGACTTGTAGGTGTGTTTTTCTCGATCTCCCAGGCTGCAATATTCGGATCAGTGTTGAACTTGAGTAAATTCCCTCTCAGCTCTTTATTTTCATATACAACCTTACCACCAACCATAGTCATTATAGGATAGAGCGTATCCAGCTCCTCCACTTCAACATCCATATAATCTCCATTGAGAATAATAACGTCAGCCCACTTGCCTGGTTCGATTGATCCAACCATGTCATCTTTCCACACGGCATAAGCACCCCAACGTGTCATCATTAATAATAGTGTCAACCGGTCTGGCACCGCCTCTTCAGGTACACCAAAATTTTTACCGTCTATTTTACGGGTCATCCACATTACCCCATCTTCAAAGGGTGAATGTCTGATCTCACTTTGACTACCGAATTCACTGATTACTGCTCTGGCCCCGGCCTTGAGCATACTGGCTACCGGCGCATTCATGGTGAGGTATTCTTCACCATACGCAGTTTCTAGAACTTCGCTAGGTACCCGGGTTGCATCACAAGAAAATGCCATGTTAATTCTAGCGGCCATCTCAATTTGTTCCGGGGTCACTGAATGACAATGGTCTACCTCTAGTCTCAAGGAACGAAGTTTCTCAAGAGAAATTCCGGCATTGAGCACAACATCGAACCATGCCTGAACAGCAGCATCACCAGCCACGTGCCAACCTGGAATACCGGTCTGTCTACCGGCCGCTGCAAGCTCAGTCAGTGTTTCCAGATGCTCTAGACGCCTGACATTGGTGGGACTGGATTCCATGGTAGGGCACCGTTCCCTGGCCTTGAGTTCTGGCGTTTTAGCCGGGATAGAGGTACACCAACCCACACCACCATTATCCAGGGCACCGGCACTACTACCAATACTCCAAAAATGTTCTGAACCGTAACCGACCAGGTCACCGATACGCCAATAATTCTCTACAATAAAGGGATTAAATGGTTGCATCCAACGATGGCCCCAGGCCAGTCGTATAGGCATAAGGTCATTTCGTTCCAGATGTACCGTGGCGTTAAAACCACCCTCACATTGAATATGGGTTTTAAATGTTGTCACACCAGTTTGTGCATTGAGCTGCATAACCTCAAGATAACTACGGGTATATTCATCCTGTTTATTCGATTGTGGGATGATGATATCCACCCGTGCACAACGCGTACCATCGGTTTGGTCCCCTGAGAAACCCAGGTTGGCATCTATCCAGAAATCATCTGGTACCGGATTTCGATATCGTGTTTCGAAGGCCTCTATTGCCTTGGTGCTATATACTGAGCCGCCACGTGTATACACAACAATCGGATTATCTGGTGACTGTTCATCCAACAATTGTCTTGTTATGGAAGTCCCTAACATGGGCACGGCAACAGCGGGAGGATTGAGCTGGATTTGTATGTATTGTCCTTTAGGGATAGCGGCAATCCTGGCCTTCAATCCTGAAAGCAATAAATCTAAGAGTTTGTCCTGAGAATCTGACGTGAACCTGACCTGTAGAACTTCAGGAATAGCCTTGGCCACCCATGGGAAATTTGACAAAGTGGTATCGTATAGATGGTTGTGCGTATCGACTAACCCGGGTAAAACAGTATTGCCTTTAGCGTCGATAGTCTCAGTCCAGTCTGCAACATACTGTTGGATATCTGTATTACTTCCCACAGCAATAATTTGATCTTCTCTGATCGCTATTGCTTGATGGACACTGATCTCATTTATATCATCTGAATCAGCGGTAATAACCTTGCCATTAATAATAACTGTAGTTGCATACGGTGACTCTGCAGCGATACCCGTCTCACCAAGTAATATTCCGGCCACCATAAATAATAAAAATGATGTGGACCTTACTGATAAATACTTTTTAAAATTAATTATCATTTCTTCCTCTTCCTTAATAATTTTTTTGATTTATATATAAATTTTTATTGCTGAACTTCACAATTTTTTTATTATTGTACTTTTAATTTTTGCGTAAAAATTTTATTAGAGTAGTTTGGGATTTTTCTCTACTTCTGTATTGAAACGATCCAACAAACGTTTGGCAATATCACCTTTATCCTTGCCCTGATATTTTTCAACTATATATTCAAACTGATGTCGTGTTTTTTCCGCTTGTTTATTTACAGTTTCAATATCTTCTTTGTTGCGGTATTGCCGCCACAGGTCACGATAATTTATAGCGAGATATAGTTCTACTTCTGAGATTTGTTCAAAATCCGGATAGCGGTCTAGAAATTCCTCCATTTTCAAGATGGATGCAGCTAACGACTCAGTACCGGTCGCCTCGGACAAATAGTAATCCATGTCCAGCAGTTGAAATGTGCTGTCTGCAACGTGTTCACCGTTGGGGGAATTTTCTAGATACTGTTCATATGCATCCCCATTATAAAAAAAACGTTTAAGGCGACCAAACCACCGAATTTTCACATCCATATCAGCGCTACGCTGTATGGCGAGATTTATTAAGTTTTCTTGTTCTGCACCATGGCCGATAACTTCAGCTGTTAACAGTTTTGCCAGTGCACTGGCCGTTGCACCCAATTGATAATATTCGTCCGTGCTGGTTTGATTACCATTCTCCTGTAATTGCAGTTGCAAACGCTGCATTTGTTTAAGGGAGGTATTCAGATTTTCAGAGGTAAGTAAAATATCTGCATGGCTATTACCGGAAATTAACAGGATAGTCAGTAACCAAAGTATTTTACTATGAATATTCATATGATTTTATCCCCTCATATTATCCGTTCTACAAACCATATCAAACCAAATATGGTGATTACCAATGATGATATTTGTACTGCTTGTTTTCTGTAGTGTGATTTTGCCAGATAATTCAGTATTGGCCAGGCAATTAGTATGATTAAAACCTGACCTAATTCAACACCAAGGTTAAAGCTAAATAAACTTAATACCAACCCGGTACGTTCTAGGTCCAATTCTTGCAGTAACCCGGCAAAGCCAAAACCATGTACCAGGCCGAATACAAATGCGAGCATCCATCTTCGCTTTACTTCCTTTACCAGCAGATTTTCAACACCTACATAGACTATACTCAATGCGATTGCGGCTTCAACGATCCATGGGATTGGTTGTACTATACCCAGGGTGGCTATTGCCAAGGTTATACTATGTGCAATCGTAAAAGATGTCGCGATAATCACCAGATTTCGCAGACCCTTGCCTACCAGCAATAACCCTAATAAGAACAATATATGGTCATAGCCGGTAAATATATGTTCCAGACCAAATAAAAAAAA
>CAUZRI010000085.1:0-7274 GCA_963582285.1 Gammaproteobacteria bacterium
CATCTGAGCCAATACAGAGGATCCTGATTTAACCATATCACCAACAGCCAAGTCCATGCGTGTTTGCTCAGGTATCAATACATCTATAATTCCAGAAAAGTAAAGAAATCCAGATTTTTGGCCTTGTCCGGTACGCTCACCACAACGTAATTTAATTTCCATGAATGGCGAAAACTTTCCAGTTGCAACTGAATATATCACATCATCATTTTCGTCAGTTTGTATCCAGTAAGTATAGCGTTTTTTCACGCCTGTTTCTTCACCATATGCAGCCCATTGATTTTTTACTTTGCCTTCAATCGGACTTCTAAGTATATGTGTATGCCAAAATTTCATTTTAATTCGTATTTTAATTGCATCTCTGTCAATCCATTTATCAACTACCTTACCAATGGAGATAATTTCACCATTAACAGGACTGACGATTGCCAGAGGTGCAGAAGGTACATGACAAACAGGATCCCTAAAAATAAATGCCAACGGAATTATAATGCTTAAAACAAAAAATGCGGCATACCAACCTAGATACATCTTAGCTGAGATTGCAATAATAAAAAGAACAACCAGAAATACCCTGATTTCACGAGCAATTATCATTACTTTTCCAGTTCAGCAATATTCAGTATCAAGATTTTTTAATTTTACTTCTTTAAACCATTTAACTGTTAATTTTTATCTTGATCGACTAACTTGTTTTGTGATATCCAGGGCATCATTGATCGTAGTTTTGCTCCTACTGTTTCAATTTGATGTTCTTGGCTAATTCTTCGTTCAGCCTTCATCACTGGAGTACCGCTCTGATTTTCAAGGATAAATTCTTTAGCAAACTTCCCAGTTTGAATTTCTTTTAGTATTTCCTTCATTGCTTTTCGAGATTCCTCGTTAATAACACGCGGGCCACGAGTTAAATCTCCATACTCTGCAGTATTGGATATCGAGTAACGCATATTGGCAATACCACCTTCATAGATCAGATCTACAATAAGTTTAGTCTCATGCAAACATTCAAAATATGCCATTTCCGGCGCATAGCCAGCTTCCACAAGCGTTTCAAACCCTGATTGAATCAAAGCAGTAATACCTCCACAAAGAACTGCTTGTTCACCAAATAAATCCGTCTCAGTCTCTTCTTGAAATGTAGTCTCAATTACACCAGCTCTACCACCACCATTCGCTGATGCATAGGATAATGCTAACTCTTTAGCCTGGTTGGAAGGATTTTGATGTATAGCAATCAAAGAGGGAACACCTCCTCCTTGTGTATAAGTAGATCTGACCAAATGACCCGGACCTTTCGGTGCGATCATAAAAACATCCAAATCAGAACGTGGTTCAATTTGTTGGAAATGAATATTGAATCCGTGGGCAAATACGAGCGACGAATTTTGTTTAATGTTAGGTTCAATTTGCTCTTTATACAATTTTGCCTGATGTTCATCAGGGGCCAAAACCATTACCAAATCTGCCCAGGCTACTGCTTCCTCGATTGATTTTACGTTTAGTCCTGCAGCTTTCGCTTTCTTTTCAGATGATGAACCACTTCGTAATCCAACACATACTTCCACGCCTGAATCACTAAGATTATTAGCATGTGCGTGTCCTTGAGAACCATAACCTATGATTGTTACTTTTTTGCTTTTAATTAGTGACAGATCAGCATCTTTGTCATAATAAATATTCATTGCTACTCCTAACTTGTTTGTTAAATCTTCATTGCGCTGGTGCCAAGGGCAATTCCTGAAACGCCTGAACGAACCACTTCTATAATCCAATCAGTATTAATCTGTTGAATAAAATTATCTAATTTTTCACCATTACCGACCAACTCTATGGTGAAAGTATTTTCACTATCATCAATTATTTTCCCATGAATCTCTTTTAGTATTGGTTCAAGCAATTCTTTTTGAATTTTATTTGAATCAACTTTTATTAACAAAATTTCTCGTTCTATATGTCTCATATCATTAAGGTCAATCACCTTGATTACATCAACCAGTTTATTAACCTGTTTGGTGATCTGCTCAACGACCTGATCAGAACCGACTGTTACAATAGTCATTCTGGACACAGAGTCATCATTCGTCGGTGCTACAGTAAGTGATTCTATATTATATGCCCTGGCTGAAAACAGTCCCGAAATACGAGACAATGCACCGGCCTCGTTTTCTACAAGCAAAGAAAGAATATGCCGCATAGCGATTATGCCATTTCTCGTTCAGGAGAAAGATGCATTTCATGATGACCCTTGCCCGCAGCAATCATTGGGTAGACATTCTCTGCCTGGTCAGTAACAAAATTCATCAATACCAGTTTATCTGTTCTGGCTAGTCCCTCGGTTAATACATCTCGTACATCTGAAGACTTGTCTGCTTGTAAACCCATATGCCCAAAACTCTCCGCTAATTTAATAAAGTCTGGCAGGGCATCCATATAAGAATGGGAATAGCGTTTATCATAAAAAAACTCTTGCCATTGCCTGACCATTCCCATGTAACGATTGTTTAGCAGAACTATCTTTATAGGCAGATTATATTGTAGACAGGTTGATAACTCCTGGATACACATAACCAAACTTGCTTCCCCAGTAATACAAACAACGGATTCATTTGGAAAGGCTACCTTTACGCCCATAGCTGCCGGCATACCAAAACCCATTGTTCCAAGACCACCTGAATTAATCCAGCGCCTGGGTTTATTAAATTTATAAAATTGTGCCGCCCACATTTGGTGTTGCCCTACATCAGAAGTGATGTAAGCATCGCCCTTAGTCAATTCATATAGAGTTTCTATTACATATTGAGGTTTAATTTTGTCTGACTTACGGTCAAATTTAAGGCAATCTATGCTTTGCCATTCTTCTATAAGTGCCCACCAAGCAGAAATAACGTTGCTATCGATCTTATTAATTTGAGTTAGTAATTGTGAGTTCATATCAGTTAAAACGCTTTTAACATTGCCAATGATAGGTATATCCACAGGCACATTTTTTGAGATTGACGCAGGGTCAATATCGATATGTATAATCTTGGCGTAAGGACAAAACTGTTCAAGGTCACCCGTAACTCTATCGTCAAATCGGGCACCAATTGCTATTAATACATCGCAATGATGCATTGCCATATTTGCCTCATACGTTCCATGCATACCCAACATGCCTATAAATTGTTTATCCGGCGCAGGATATGCCCCTAATCCCATTAGCGTGTTGGTTATTGGGTAACCTAAAGTTTTAGTAAATGATGTTAATTGTTCACTCGCCTCGCCCAAAATAACCCCACCACCGGTATAAATTATTGGCTTTTTTGCAGACAAGATTAACTTAATTGCGCGCTTTATCTGGCTTGGCTCCCCATCGGTGATCGGTCGATAGGAACGCATATTTACTTGTGCAGGATAGTCATATTCACACATGTCGGCGGTGACATCTTTTGGAATGTCGACCAGTACTGGACCTGGCCTACCTGTTTTCGCAATATAAAATGCCTTTTTAATGATACTAGCCAAATCCCTGACGTCCTTTACCAAAAAATTATGTTTCACACAGGGACGGGATATTCCTACGGCATCAACTTCCTGAAACGCATCATTACCAATTACACCTCTGGGAACCTGCCCAGAAAATACAACCATTGGAATCGAATCCATGTACGCAGTCGCTATTCCTGTAATCGCATTGGTTACCCCTGGTCCGGAGGTAACCAGGACGACACCTGGTTCACCCGTCGCACGGGCATAACCATCCGCAGCGTGCGCTGCCCCCTGTTCATGTCTAACCAGGATATGCTCTACGGCTGTTTGCTTATATAATGCGTCATAAATATGTAAAACTGCACCCCCGGGATAGCCGAAAAGGTGCTTTACGCCTTCATCTGCCAGCGCCCTGACAAAGATATCTGCCCCATGTAGTTTTTCCATTATTGTACTGATCCTAATTCAGGAATATTCCTGATTGATAAACCTTGTTAAACTACTGATTTTCCTCACAGAGGTCAAGTTGTGCTTTGCACAATTTTTTAAAAGTTATACTGTAAAAAGCACCGAAACACGAATTTTCACATTGCTGGCTGGCTTGAGATAACATACGCAGCTTTTACAGATATGAATTGATTAAAGATAAAACCATGAAAACATCCAGATTACTCTTGGCAACACTCAGAGAAGCCCCTGCAGATGCGGAAACAATTAGCCATCAGCTAATGTTGCGTGCCGGTCTGATTCGTCAAATTGCATCAGGGATTTATTCCTGGTTACCGGTCGGATTAAGGGTGTTAAGAAAAGTTGAAAATATAGTCCGTGAAGAAATGGATGCCGCCGGTGCCCAGGAATTACTTATGCCCAGTGTTCAACCCGCGGAATTATGGCGCGAATCAGGGCGATGGGATAAGTATGGTCCGGAACTTTTACGTTTTAATGACCGTCATGATAGAGAGTTTTGCCTGGGACCTACCCATGAAGAAGTCATTACTGACCTGGTTCGTCGTGAAATAAGGAGCTATAAACAGCTTCCTTCAATTTTTTATCAGATTCAAACCAAGTTTCGAGATGAAATAAGACCACGCTTTGGGGTAATGCGAGCACGAGAATTTATTATGAAAGATGCTTATTCTTTTCACCTTAATCAAGAATCGCTGCATGAAACTTACGAGAAAATGTATCAAACTTACTCTCATATATTCGATAGGCTGGGATTACATTATCGGGCAGTTGTGGCTGACAGCGGTAATATAGGCGGTGACAACTCTCATGAATTTCATGTGTTGGCAGATTCGGGTGAAGACCAGATAGTCTTTACAGAAAACGGCAAGTTTGCTGCTAATATTGAAATGGTCAATCTAAATACACCTGGGGAATCTCGTCAGAAACCAGCCAAACTAATGGAGCAGGTTTCAACCCCTACACAACATTCTATTGAAGAAGTTAGCAATTTTTTTAACATTGAATCGAATCAATGTATTAAGACACTCATTATTCATGGTAGCAATGACGACCTAATCGCACTGGTATTACGTGGCGATCATCAATTAAACCGAATTAAGGCAGAAAATCTGGCTGGCATCCAACAACCTTTAAAATTTGCCTCCAGCACAGAGATAGCAAAAAAATTAGGTTGTAACACAGGATTTATCGGACCAGTAAATTTACATATCCCTATAATCGTTGATTTTAGTGCAGCCGTGGTATCTGATTTTATATGTGGAGCGAATCAAGAAGGATTTCATTTAAGCGGGGTAAACTGGGGGCGGGATTTACCCGACCCTCAAGTAGAAGATTTAAGAAATATTACTGAAGGAGAGTCTGCACCTGACAATTCTGGTCCGGTAAAAATTGCGCGTGGTATTGAAGTAGGCCATATATTTCAGTTAGGGACCAAATATAGTGATGCAATGAAAGTGAATTGTCTGGACGCAACTGGAAGAGCAATTACATTAGAAATGGGCTGTTATGGGATTGGAATCAGTCGTATTGTCGCTGCAGCAATCGAGCAAAATCACGATGACCGTGGAATTATTTGGCCTATGGCTATAGCACCATATGAATTGGCCATTGTACCTATTAATATGCATAAATCTCAGCGTCTTCGAGACGCTGTCACAAAAATATACAATGCGATGTTAAGTAATGGGATTGAAGTTTTGGTAGACGATCGTCGTGAAAGACCTGGGGTCATGTTTGCAGATATGGAGTTACTTGGAATACCACACCGTATTGTGTTAAGTGACAAAGGATTGGACACAAATACTGTGGAATATAAAGGTCGTAAGGATTTAGAAAGTATCCATATACCAATAGATGAAATTCTAGATATTATGAAAGATAAGATAAACCGTGTCGTGTAATTAGCGAATTTCAAATTTTTCAAACATCTGAAACTCATGTTCAATAACCTCAAACTTTAGTACCTTTGCCATATCAGGTCCGCGCTTTAACCATTCACTGAATAATTTTAATCTTGTTGCATCTCCTGTTGCGATCCCTTCTACATCTCCATTCGGTTGATTCTTCACCCAACCTTTAATCCCATACTGGTCTGCCATGCTTTTGGTAGAAGCACGAAAAAATACACCCTGAACCCTGCCTGAAATCTTGAAATAAATAGTAGATAGCGTTATTTTTTCTTTGTCGTCTAGTTGAGACATTAATGCGCCTTTATTTATATAACGAACCTTAATCCTAATTAATTTTTTTTACATTAACTAATTGTTTTATTAAAAGATAATGACATATATTAAATACTATATTTGGGACATTATGATAATCCCATCACATTATATGTATCTTTATCAACATGTGGAATGAGAATTGCAAGTCAATATATAATATTAAATAGAATTAACTATGAGTTCAATAGACAAAAACTTACCATTGCGTTCAACATCTGCCGGTGAACAAATTGAAACACGGCCAATGTATGTTGAGGAATGGCTGGATTCCTTACCTTATGCTGATTTTAAAATAACCAGCCAACTATTATATAACGCGATTAAGGCTACAAATGGCCAGCAACTGAAACCGTCAATCAGATTGGAACTTGTCGAATTATATAATAGGCCTTACCAATACTATATAGATTCGCAAATTAAAGCCGGTGCCCAGCATACTCTACAATCAATTAATACAGTGCAGGCACAAATAAAAATACTGAAAAAAAATTGCAGCAAACCTTTCTCAGGCATGCAAAATTTCAGCTGAAGAGTCCCTAAAGAAAAAGACACTTTGGGGTCAGACCAAACCTCCAATTAAAAATTTTTTTCTCGCATTGAATTATTTATCTCATGCATTGATATTCAGCTATTTAGAATATGCACCTAGACCTAAAAATGTATGGAAGGAGATCAATTTTATTTTTGATTTCGCAGAATCTCTTGCGCTTGAAAATTCTACCATTGGGCTACCAGACAGCTATTCAATTCATGGCATAACAACAATATCAAAAGCTTATAAAAGAATAATACTAGCCTCCCTCTCAGATCCCTACCATCTGCCCTACGGTGCCATTTGGGAGATTTATGAGCAGCTCAGCACATGGGTTGACCAGGTTTTGATATCAAAATTTATTACGCCAACTGATAATTCCTGTAAATTTGTGATTAGATTAGATAGTGATTCACCTCCTCTGCCATTAATAAAATTTAATACAGATCGTGCGAGTGATAATCACCGAATTATTGATTCAACCAACTTGAGTAATGATATTCAGATGTTACTCAAGACCCAAAAGAGCAGCGGTCGACTGGATAAATCTATAATACTTTCTCCATACTTTTCTAACATGA
>CAUZRI010000086.1:0-7216 GCA_963582285.1 Gammaproteobacteria bacterium
AAAAGTTAGAAACATACCTTAGGAGGTAATGTAATAATGAATGAACAATTCTTTGCAGTATCAAGTAAAGCTGAATCAGTACTTGCAACCAACAAACTGATTCGCAATACCTATACACTGCTTTCTCTGACATTATTGTTCAGTGCTTTTACCGCAGGCATATCCATCATGTTTAACTTTCCTCAGATGGGCATATTCATGACTTTAGGCGGTTATTTTGGGCTGCTGTTTGTTACGACAAAATTAAGAAACAGCGCCTGGGGCCTGGTATCAATATTTGGTCTTACCGGTTTTATGGGACTAACGCTGGGACCGATGATAAATGCCTATTTACAGTATTTTAGTAACGGCGCTGAACTCGTGATGTTGGCCATGGGTGGAACCGGGACAATATTTTTAGCACTGTCCGGCTATGCATTGACAACACGCAAAGATTTCAGTTTTATGGGTGGTTTCATAATGGTAGGTGTGTTGGTGGCTTTTCTTGCGGGTATTGGAGCCATTATATTTAGTATTCCAGCGTTATCGCTTGCCGTCTCTGCCATGTTTATTTTACTCATGTCTGGATTCATTCTCTATCAGACCAGTAGTATGGTACATGGACATGAAACTAACTATATAATGGCCACAATTGGGCTATATATTACAATATATAACCTGTTTACCAGTTTGTTACATCTGTTAGGTGCATTTGCAGGAGACAGGTAATATTGTCGTAACATTCTCTCTTTGAGAAAAAGCCTCGAATTTATCGGGGCTTTTTTTTGCCTAAAATTAGAATAAATCCGACTTATTCTAAATGGTTAATATGTCAGATCACTTTGAACATAAAGCCGTTTATATGATAGCATGCCGATGCTTTCAACCCTCCTCACGAATGTGGACGAAGCAACATTGTAATCTGGTATTTCAAAAACAATAAAGGGGAAAAATATGCGTATTGGTGTGCCCAGAGAACTATATTCAGGTGAAAAAAGAGTCGCTACTACCCCAGAGGTAGCCGGACAATTACAAAAGCTTGGTTTTACCATTGCTATTGAAGCAGGTGCAGGTAAATTAGCTAACTTTTCCGATGATTCCTATGCAAAAGCTGGTGTTGAGATAATTAAGGATGGTGATGAGCTATGGAAGTCGTCTGATATTATCTTAAAAGTCAGAGCCCCCGCTGACGATGAAATCAGTTTATTGAAAGATAAACATACCTTGATCAGCTTTATATGGCCCGCGCAAAATTCTGAATTAATGGACAAGCTTGCTGCAACAAAGGCAACCATCCTCGCCATGGATAGCATACCCCGCATTTCCAGGGCGCAAAAAATGGACGCACTAAGTTCCATGGCCAATATTGCTGGTTATCGCGCTGTGGTAGAGGCAGCACAACACTTCGGTCGATTTTTTACCGGACAAATTACCGCAGCGGGGAAAATACCACCTGCTAAGGTTCTCGTCATTGGTGCCGGTGTTGCCGGGTTGGCAGCCATTGGTGCGGCGAAGAGTATGGGCGCCATTGTCCGAGCGTTTGATACCCGGCCAGAGGTTAAAGAACAAGTAGAGAGCATCGATGCTGAATTTCTAATGTTGGAATTTGAGGAAGATGGCTCAGGCGAAGGTGGTTACGCTAAAACAATGAGTGATGAATTTATCAGGGCGGAAATGGAATTGTTCGCGCAGCAGGCAAAAGAGGTAGACATCATTATTACTACCGCACTGATCCCCGGTAGGCCCGCTCCCGAATTAATTACGCAGGAAATGGTAGAATCCATGAAGGATGGCAGCATAGTTGTGGATCTCGCCGCAGAGCAAGGTGGTAACTGCAAGCTGACCAAACGTGACAAGGTCGTGATTAAACATGGTGTCACGATAATTGGATATACTGATCTGCCCAGTCGACTGGCTGCCCAATCCAGCCAACTCTATGGCACTAATCTTCGACACCTGCTAACTGACATGTGTCCTGATAAAGATGGTGTAATCACAGTAAACATGGAAGATGAGGCGGTACGAGGAGGCACTGTTATAAATAATGGTGAAATTACATGGCCCCCACCTGCGCCAAAATTGTCCGCAGCACCTGCTGCCAAGAAAACAGATGCAGCACCGGTTGTGGCGGAGATAAAGAAACCCTTAATACCCGTCGCAATTCAACCCTATGTAATGATGCTGGCTGCTGGCCTTTGCCTATATGGACTTGGCACTGTTGCACCGCCCTCATTCATGTCGCACTTTACAGTATTTGTGTTGTCTTGTTTTATAGGCTACATGGTTATCTGGAATGTTTCCCCATCCTTACATACACCATTGATGAGTGTAACCAATGCAGTCAGTAGTATCATCATAATTGGCGCCTTGACTCAAGTTTCCTCTGAGGGATTCTTTCCGGTCATGTTGGCCGGATTCGCAATCCTGATAACCAGTATCAACATAACCGGGGGCTTTGCTGTTACCCGTCGTATGTTGGAAATGTTCAGGAAATAGGAGAGAAAACATGTCTGAAGGTTTAGTAACAGTATCGTATATCGGCGCCACCATACTTTTTATTCTTACATTAGGCGGATTAAGCAATCAGGAAACTGCACGCCGGGGCAATATGTACGGCATGCTCGGCATGACACTCGCCGTAATTGCAACGGTTTTAGGTCCTGAGGTTACCAAAAATACGTGGTTAATTATCATTATGATGATAATCGGTGGCGGGGTTGGTCTTACCCTCGCGAAAAAAGTGCAGATGACACAAATGCCGGAGTTGGTTGCCATTCTTCATAGTCTGGTGGGATTTGCTGCTGTACTGGTTGGTTATGTAAATTTTATGGACCATAGCATCATCTTTGCAACACCCATTGAAAAATCTATCCATGAAATAGAGATTTATCTTGGTGTTTTAATTGGTGCGGTAACTTTTTCAGGGTCTGTTATTGCGTTTGGTAAATTAAGTGGAAAGATAGGTGGTAAACCTCTCCTGCTTCCCGGCAGACATTTATTAAACCTGGGCTTGCTAATTATCACTGTTTGGTTATGTGATGTTTTCCTCGACCAGGCAGCGACCGGCGGCGGTACATATCCTCTGTTTCTGATGACATTGGTTGCCCTGGGATTTGGTGTTCACATGGTGATGGCCATAGGTGGGGCCGACATGCCTGTTGTGGTATCGATGCTTAACAGCTATTCAGGTTGGGCAGCCGCGGCAACAGGTTTTATGTTAAACAATGACCTGCTCATTGTTGTAGGTGCCCTGGTTGGTAGTAGTGGTGCAATTCTGAGTTATATTATGTGCCGTGCTATGAATCGAAAGTTTTTCGCCGTTATTGCCGGCGGTTTTGGTACCAGCGAGGGTTCCGGACCATCGAGTAGCGCTGAACAAGAGGGTGAAGTGACACCTGTTGAGGCAGAGGAAGTTGCGATGATGCTTACAGATTCCAAAGAAATCATGATTATTCCGGGATATGGAATGGCCGTTGCTCAAGCACAACATACTGTGAACGAAATAACCAAGGCATTAAAAGCAAAGAAAATTAACGTCCGCTTTGGCATCCACCCTGTTGCAGGTCGTATGCCAGGACATATGAATGTCCTCCTCGCAGAAGCCAAGGTACCATATGATATTGTCTATGAAATGGATGAAATTAATGAAGATTTTCCCAAGATTGATGTATCGATAGTGATTGGCGCAAATGATATCGTAAATCCATCTGCCCAGGATGAACCCAATAGTCCTATTGCTGGTATGCCGGTATTGGAAGTCTGGAAAGGTACGACAACGGTCGTGTTGAAGCGCAGCATGGCATCTGGTTATGCTGGCGTGGACAATCCACTTTTCTATAAGGAAAACACCCGGATGCTGTTTGGTGATGCAAAAGACAGTCTGGATGCTGTCTTAAAAGCTATCAACGCATAACCCTTCCTATATGAATTATATCAACCTGCCCATATCTCGAATATGGTCAGGTTGATATTTCCAACTTTGTGCTTCAAAATTTTCAATACATGTAGCCATGCTTGAATTCTTTATTACCATTGGTTATGGATGCATCGTTGGTATTTCACTTGGATTAACAGGCGGGGGTGGCTCAATCTTTGCCATTCCATTACTGGTCTATGGTCTCAATCTGTCAATGACAGACGCAGTGCCTATTTCACTAATTGCCGTTGCATTGACTGCCGCTGTTGGGACCTGGTATTCATATCGTACAAGGCTATTGAGCTGGCAACCTATTATTATGTTTTCCATTGGTGGTATTGTTGGTGCGCCCATTGGACTTATGTACGCCAGAGAATTTCTGCAAACTACTCTGATATCTGGCTTTGCCATATTAACGTTATTCGTTGGATTAATAATGTGGCGAAAAACCTATACCAGACCTGAAGATTCCAGGGCTGTTCGAGCTATTACCTCTGATGATGATAAGGAACCTATTTGTAAATTATCTGCAGATGGAAAATTAAGTTTTACGACCCCCTGTGCAGCAGTATTGATGGTTGCCGGTCTGTTAACTGGTTTATTATCAGGATTATTTGGGGTTGGAGGTGGATTTTTAATAGTCCCAGCGCTAATGTCCGTGATTGAGCTGGGGATACATCGAGCGGTTGCGGCCTCGCTTATGATAATTACTGCAATTGGGCTGTCAGGCTCTGCCAGTGCATTTATCAAAGGGGAACTTCAATGGGAAATTCTATTCCCATTTATAACGGGCAGCATACTAGGTATGTTGTTAGGCAGAAAAATAGCTGTAAGGATTGCTGGGCCTACATTGCAGAGAATATTTGCCAGCGCTATCCTTATTACCGGGATCAATATATTCGTATTTACGTTGATTTTATAAGGAGATAGACTTGATATTTAGACAGCTATTTGATGTGGAGACATCAAGCTATACCTATCTTCTTGCAGCTCGACCTGGTGGCGAGGCAGTCATAATTGACCCTGTCTTGAATATGACTGATATCTATATCAAGTTAATTACTCAGCTAAACATAACTTTGGTATTTGCCATGGATACACATACTCATGCAGATCATATAACAGCTCTGGGTGCACTCCGGGATAACACTCAGTGCACTACCATAATGGGTCATCAAGCCAGGGCAAAATGTGTCAGCAGAAGAGTAGATGATGGCGAACTAATTGAAGTTGATGGTCTTACCATTACGGCTATTTTTACCCCCGGGCATACGGATGAATCTTATAGTTTTGTAATGAATGACCGTGTTTTTACTGGAGACGTTTTATTATATCGAAGTACTGGACGGACAGATTTTCAAAATGGTGACCCCAGCATGTCATGGGATTCAATCACAAATAAACTTTTTAAATTACCCGATGAGACATTGGTTTATGCCGCGCATGATTATAAAGGATGGACAGTTTCTACAATCGGTGAAGAAAAATAATATAATCCTCGTCTCGCTGGAAGATCAGAAGCCGAGTACGTGGAAATCATGAATAATCTGGACTTACCTAACCCTAAATTGATGGATATTGCTATTCCAGCAAATAATGCCTGCGGAAAAACTGTATAGTGCTCTAATTCATCTGGATCAACAGGCTTATCAAGTTCTTATACTGAGACCGTTACAAGCGCGTCATATATCATTATATGAAACGAAACGCGGGTTCTTATCCAAGAATGGATGCACCACCAAAGTATCCACGTAAAACATCCGGTATAGTAATTTTCCCATCTTCTGTTTGATAATTTTCCATTATGGCAATTAATGTACGTCCGACGGCAAGTCCTGACCCATTTAATGTATGTAGCAATTCTGGTTTATCAGTTTCAGGATTACGCCAACGAGCCAACATTCGTCTTGCCTGAAAATCTTCAAAATTACTGCAGGAAGAAATCTCACGGAATTTACCTTGACCCGGTAACCATACCTCAATGTCATAGGTCTTGGCAGCGGAAAATCCCATATCACCACCACATAAGTTAACCAAGCGGTAGGGTAATTCAAGTTTTCTGAGAATGGATTCGGCATGACTTGTTAGCTTTTCAAGTGCTTCATAAGAACGTTCTGGACGAACCATCTGTACAAGCTCCACCTTTTCAAACTGGTGTTGACGTATCATACCGCGGGTATCTTTACCGTAAGAACCCGCTTCACTTCGAAAACAAGGGGTATGACAGACATATTTCAGTGGCAATTCTTCGTTTGCTATAATTTTATTTCGCACCAGGTTAGTAACCGGCACCTCTGCCGTTGGTATTAGATAGTAACTATCTTCCGTTTGACCTAAATGATTTATATTTTCTTCTGATTGCTTTTGAATTTCATCATCAATATCAATATATTTATTTCTTGGGATCTTAAAAAGATCCTCTTCAAATTTTGGTAATTGGCCCGTGCCAAATAAACTTTCAGCATTTACGATATAAGGAACATTTAATTCTGTATAACCATGTTCTCTGGTATGTATATCCAGCATGAACTGTATCAGGGCCCGATGAAGCTGTGCCAACCCCCCTTTCATTACTACGAATCTTGAACCAGTAATATATCTAGCCGTCTCAAAATCCAGTAATCCTGACAATACTCCTAGATCAATATGATCTTTGACCTTAAAATTAAATTCTGAAATCGCTCCCCATTTTCTAATCTCCTCGTTTTCTGCTTCTGTTTTTCCATGGGGAACTGATTGATGCGGTACATTGGGTATATTGATGAATATTTTGTGCAAAGCATCCTGAATAATCGATAAATCAGATTCCCTGGATTTGAGCAGGTCACCGATTCCAGCGACTTGCTCCAGTAGTGATTGCGCATCCCCTCCATCTTTTTTAACCTGGCCTATTTCCTTAGATAGTTTATTTCTTTTGGCTTGCAGTTCCTGAGTCTCTACCTGAATTTCTTTTCGTTGTAATTCAAATTTTTCAAGTTTTGCAATATCCATGGTGAATCCCTTCTTATTGAGAGAATTCTGAATTTCTTCCAGGTTATTTCTGAGTCTATATGGGTCCAGCATGGTTACTATTTCCTTCTTTTTAATTATTGCTCTGGCGGTTCAATTCGTTTTATTGCCTACTGTTAATTCTATCACTACTGGATACTTCAGATAATCGGAAAATTATCTGGTGATGACGTAATTTGAAATCATATACTGCAGAATTGAATATAGCCCGAGATCATATTTGTTTACCCAGCGCCATTCCTGCCCAGCAACCAATTAGACACAATGTAACGCTAAGAATTACGTTTAGAACTGCCTTCACCTGTTGTCCCG
>CAUZRI010000087.1:0-7201 GCA_963582285.1 Gammaproteobacteria bacterium
CGATATCCAACAAGGTCATTTCAGGTTTTTTCATACCAGTAGGTTTAGTTGCTTCATTTATGAATGATGCCGCGACCAGGTGAGAACCTGCCCTGGCAGGGAATGTCACTTTAAGGACTTCGTCAGCGGTAAACTCGTAACCTGTTTGAACCGGATCTCCAGCATACTGTGGATTCTGGCTCTCATTGAAAAGTGGTCCGGATCGACCGTGTATCTCACCACCTACCTGAATTACTTTTAAACGCTGATGATCGAGACGAAAATCCACCTGATGTGGTTTGCGAATTCCGCGTATATAGCCTTCCTGGCTGCGATGAAGTTTAACATTAATAGTGTATTCTCCATCCATGGGGAAATAATGGTTAAATGCCACTCCACCACGTGACCCCAGCGGCAGATTCTCATTCATTCTTTCATTTTGACGAAAGTCATTATCAATACTGTAGCTTTCACTCACCGGTAGCATTTCATCAGGACCAATAGCAAGTTTGCTGATCTTGTTGGCAGCAAACATATACTGTTCCATCAGCAAGGGAGAAACCGCAAGGACTTCGGCAATATTGTCAAATCCCTGGCCGATATTGTCCGGTGGCAAAAGCATCTCTGCATCTATATCTAGTGATAGCAAATCCTTAATGGCATTAGTATATTCAGATCGATTGAGTCGATGAACAGTAACGCTGCCCGGGTTTGAATTACTACTCGCCAGACCGTCGAGTTCGCCCTGTAAGTGACCAATAAGTTGTTGGTATTCTGATTCGGATGGCCGGAGCGGCATCCCTACGGGTGGCATGGCTCTAAGGGTTAGCTTGAGATTGACGCGTTCCCATAACGCCGGATCCTGACGGATGTCATCAATATTGATCTTATCTAGTAATAAATTTGCTGTCTTTAATGTTTCATTGTGACAACTGACACAATACCGATTGATTAAATCCTGATTTGAATTCGAACGAGACTGTTGGGCCTGAGAGATATTAATTCCGGCTAAAAAAAAGACAGCAATGTAAATCAATTTACGAGAATTTAAGTTTAGGCCAAGCATCCACCGCTCCTGAGGATATATTTTGAATAATGTTACATCAAAAATTATACACCTAATCTCCCCGATCCACGAAGATTCTCGGATTTCTCTAGACTCCTGGCAAACGGTTCTGCTGGCTTAATATATACCTATAGTTCAACAGATTATTAGTCTAGCCTTTTCAAGGGAGCGCAAAGATATAGATTGCATTATGTCCCCGGGGTGTTGTCAAGCCGGCAAGGCCCATGGGTCTTCGGGTAGCCGAGTTTCCATCTCCGGTCATCACGGCGATGTATTGTTTCCCATCCACTGCATAGGTAATGGTACTCATCTGTATAACGCCACCCAGAACGGTTTCGAAGAGTATCTCTCCGTCCACCGCATCGAATGCCCTGAAACGGCGGTTCATGTCTCCCCAAAAAATAAGATCCCCGGCGGTGGCCAGAACTGCACCGTTTCCCGGTAATCCTGTTTCATATAAGCGGGTCAGCTTACCGGTGCTGATATCGATCTTTCCTAACGCATAGGCCTCATCTGGATCAACACCAGGTCGTAATATACCTGAACGATTGGAATATCCAGAAGGGCTGGAAAGGTCGGCAGTCATGCCAAGACAGTAATCGTGAAATGCAACATATACAGAATTTGTGCCGGGATGATAGGCCATGGGCCAATAACCCCGGGTATTATGGAAACAAGTAATCACTGAATCTTTGTCTTCCTTGAAGACATTGTCCCAGTTAATCTCCGTTGCGCCTGTGTTTACATCGATATTGGAAATATTGAATTTCGGATCATCCGCTGGAAAAGGCATCGCCCAGATAAATTCACCATCGTCGGCATCGAGAACCCACATGCCACCGCCTTCACCGATATGTATCACCACGTCTCTTTCTTCATTGGAATCGATATTAGGATTGATCCACTTCACCGCATTGGGATCGGGATTGAGTTTGGTCTTTGCCAGAATCCGTTCGTGGGTATGATCGGCATCCCAGTCATCACCAGGCAAATGCTGGTAATACCAGGCCAATTCACCACTATCAGCGCGAAGTGCAATGGTTGAATTACTGAAGAGATCCGCAGGTGCAATACGTGATGTCCCATCGGGGCTGCCGTGGCGGCTGAGACGGGTATAAGGTTGGGGATTGGCTGTCCCCCAGTAGATTAATCCCTTGTCGGGATCATAGGAACCCGGCAGTCCCCAGGGTGAGGCCACGCGTTTTTCTGTGGGGACATTACCCCAAGTGTCTCCACCGAGATCACCCTCACCTGCCGCCGTATGGAACCGCCAGATCTCTTTTCCGGTCATGGCATCATTGGCTGCGATATAACAGTTGGCGTAGTCTCTACAGGCACGGGCGGTAATGACATTTCCCTCCACAACAATAGGGGCAGAGGTATTCTTAGCACCCGAACCCGGTACATAAGATTCTATCTCCCACCGTACTGAACCGTCCCGGGTATCAAGGGCCACCAGATAACCATCGGGCGAAGTGTAATAAATCATGTCATGGTAGATGGCCAGGGACTTGGAACTGGTACCGGCGATGGACGACAGACGTACCCCATCGGGGACACCACGATTATATTCCCAGATGAGATCACCTGTAGTGGCATCCAGTGCAACTACTGAGTTTATGGGAGAAACCACATACATCACCCCGTCATAAACAATGGGGATAGTCTGTTGTGAACCTTCGGGCATTCCCCGGGACCACACCATGCGCAACGTACCCACATTGTCCTTGTTCACCTGATCCAGTGGACTGTAACGTTGTTCATCGTATGTCCGTCCCAGCATTAACCAGTCATTGGCACTGGGATTTACCAGCATCTCTGTGGTCACCGGGTTGAAATTCTGGCCATGGGTGATTCCCGTGACTAGCATAATAATTATAGAAAATGATATTTTTAAAAGCTGGGGCAAGACGCCTTTAAATTGCAAAAGTTTGAATGTTGTCATGATTGTTCCCCCCGGGAATCTGTGTAAATATATTATTATCTTATAAAATATTATAACCGCTAGCCGACGTAATTAGTTACAGGTATGTGACATTGGTGGAATAATAATATGGGCTTTTGACGATTTTCTCCTTTCTCATTACATAATCGATGTCCTGGCTATAGTTGATGTGCTCTATCGGGCTGGATCCCAATAACAAGATATCCGCCTGTTTACCGATTTCAACGATGCCAATGAGGTTTTCTTTATACAACATCTCTGCCGGCCGTCGGGTAGACCCAAGGAGTACCTTATAGGGTGAAATGCCGGCATCGGCCAGCAACAACATTTCACGGTGCAGAGTGACTCCGGGCAAACGTCCTTCTGTGTTATCGGTGGCGGCAATGACCAGGCCACCCGCCTTACTTAACCGCCTGATGAAGATCTGTATCATGGCGAATCCAGAATGCCATTGATCTTTTTCGGTGTCGCTTATGTCCTCAGGCAAAAAGTGTCCCGCAAGATCCTGTTATGTAGTTCAGGGGGCGTATCGCTGTAGACCTGTCCAAATGACAATAGTACTGAATCTTCTGCCAAAAAAACTCGCGGTATGACTAGTGAGGTCTCCATAGCGACCCATCATCATGGGATTAATATACACTTCTTTTTCCACCATCAGATCGATGAAATGCGCAATGATAGAATATTCATATGTTCACTCCTGTCTAATCGCGTCCTGATACAGAGGCCATGTATATTATTATAAAGTACACCCATTTGTGGACTAAGTATTGTATTGAGATGGTAAGAGCTTTTTGCCCTTCACATTCATAGCGCTCGAAAATATTGCGACCGGATATTAACTTAGCTCCGGAGTTAAAGTAACGTCAATGATAACTATCCTAATCACTATATTATTGGGTTTTAGACCTTATGATACTAGTCACCTAATTTTAACAGGCAAAAAAAACCGGGGACTGGCCCCGGTTTTTTCACATTACAAAGTGTTACTTACTGCCAATTATAACGGAACTTCACACCATAAGACATGAAGTTATTGGGAGACATGGAAGCACCAATTAAACCATCAGGTAGAGTATTAAATTCCTTATTGTAAGACTGTCTGGCCTCCAGCAGGTTACGACCCCAGACTGACATCGTCCAGGTATCCTCCTGGTCACCGATACTAAAAGAGGTATTAATGTCTTCATGCTTGTTAAACATCACTGTCTTACTGAAGCCGTTGATATCGGTCAGATAGCCATCAGAGACGTAACCCTTGAAATTCCACATGGCCTTTAAACTACCAATAGGCATCCAGTAATCCAGGCTAAGGACCAGTTTGTAATCAGGCGTCTTCGGTGATTTCTCACCGGAACGGTCAATGCTACCACCATCATCTGGATCTCCCGGCGTATCTAAAATACAACCTGATCCCGGTGCTGTCTGTGCTTCCTGGTTGGTACATCCCCCTGCCGGAAAGATCTTCATCACACCGTCCATATAGGCGCCCGCCAGTCCCATGGTCAAACGGTCTGACAAGGCATGTGTGTAACCAATCTCTATACCCTTAACCCGCTGTTTACCAGCGTTTGCATTCAGAAAAGGATCATTTACATCACCCGTCGGCACCGTGATTTGGAAGTCGTTAAAATCCGTTTGGAAGAACGTGATGTCATACCGGGCACTGCCATCAAAGAGATTACCCTTGGAACCAAACTCATAGGTCTCGGCATTTTCCGCATCAAAACGAAAATCATCAACAGTTTTGTTAATCGTGGTAACGCCGGTGTCAAATCCACCTGCCTTAAAGGCCTGAGCCCAACGTCCAAATAACGAGTGCTGGTCATTTATCCTATATCGCAGGGTAATCTGTGGGTCGAACTCCTTTGATCCAAAATCACAGCATCCTACTCCATCTTCCACTCGACCATCTCTGAAGGGTTCTCGTCGAAGTCCTTTACCTCTTCTCGGGCCGTCAAGGGTATTCGTTGCCCGGTTCGGATAGATAAAGATACCCACCGCTTGCGTTGTTGGGCTGCGCCAGTTGGTTGGTGTATCACGTCCCGTGCTGGAATTATAATCCAGCATCCAGAGATTTGAGTTATCGGCACCCGGCAGCACGATGGCTGCATCGGCTGCGGCAACCTTCATTCTATTTGGATCCGGTGTACAAGTCGCAGGATCTGCATTACCCAGACCTAAATGATCCAGAGCTCTATCACCTTTGCAAGGCATTGAATCAAATAAAAACTGCCCGGCCACGCCAGCCACAGCACCACTCTTATTCAGATCGACATAACGACCACCCAAATCTATGGAAGCGCGGTCGTCCAGGAAGTTAAAGGTCACAGAGGCAAATGCCGACCTCCATTCCTGATCTTCCCGTATGTGATCATTGTATCGTAGACCTCGACGAACAACTGCACTCGCATGGTTGGCGGTGATGTTATAGCCGGTCTTCTGCCAGAATAAACCAGCCATCCATTCAATTGTGCCACCGGAGGGTGAGGTAAATCGTAATTCAGAACTGATCTGATCAAAAATCTCCACACGGTCCTGCTGGTTATGATAAAACGGTGAATCACTGTTGTCGCGGACATTCAGCCTCTTGAAACCACTGTATCCAGTGAGCGAATTGACCTGAATGCCATTGTCCATGGTATACCCCAGATCCAAATATGCCTCTTCGTTGTGAATCTCTTCGATTCCCGTGATCCCGTAGGGACTACCTGCCTTGCCGTCAGTTTGTTCCCATAATTGTTTGTTCCAGGCATCCATAGTATTCCGAATATCTAAGCTACCGGTCTCTGAATTTTCTTCATGAAGACGAAACGGCGCTGCAAACCATGGCCCGCCTGGACTAATACCCTTATTGCTGCCGAAACAGTTGCTGTCAGTACTGACGGTTTGGTTGAATCCTTCTCCCTTGGGTGCCGGCGCATGTATCGACCGATCGTCACCATGCTCGCTGAAGCGGTTAGGATTTTGACGGCGGAAAATCAGGCTACCCTCAGTGAGACAGACATGTCTCGCTTCTGGGAACTTATCGATAGCTGTGGCTTCAAGCTTTAATGCAGCCTGAAAGTTATCGGTGGGTTTCCATTCAATAATCACCCTGCCTCCCAGGTCTTCATAATCCCCGACTGGTCTATCAGTAATGACGGACTTCATAAAACCTTCCGATGTCGAATACTTCCCAGCAAAGCGGATGCCCCAGGTATCTGATATTGGTCCACCTATGGCGGCTTCAAACGTCCCTTTTTTCCGATTACCGAATTCCGTATCGATGTACCCTTCCCAGGTATCTGTGGGACGGCGACTTTGAATGTTAAATGCACCCGCAGTGGCACTCATACCGAAGAACACTGGCTGCGGACCTTTTAACACCTCTAGACGTTCTACGTCCAGAAAGGCATTTTTCACCTGGCCTGCGCGTCCATGATGGATACCATCTACAAAGATTGGCACTGCCTGCTCTACTGTAAGGGCATTACCCGAGGTGCCAAATCCGCGTACGGTCCTTTCCGTTGAAAGAAAGCCTTCGTCATTTACCAGCACGGTTGCAGAAAAATTGGCCAGGTCATCGAGATTACGATATCCCTGTTGCTGTAACTCAGCACCGGCGAAACTCTCAATGGAGATAGGTACTTCCTGTAAGTTCTGAACACGACGCTGGGCAGTAACAACGATTTCTTCCAGTACCTGTGCCGATAACAGCATGGGACTGAGCATGAGTGTTGAAATGACTACACTTAGCACTACATTAGAATAAATATATCTAGACATGGAGCTCCCTCATCTTTTAAATTTATGAATAATTTACACTTCTAAGCAAACAGTATACAAAATGATACGGAGTAATACCAATCCAACAGTAATATTTTTTTACACTAATTATTTAGTGGTTGCAGTGGTGTGATATATATACAACAGATATTGATGAACTAGCTTTGACTTATAAAGATGAATGCATCAGTGAAATAGCACAGGCCGCCTCTCCCCCCACGATAATCAGGATACTTCCCCAATAAAGAGCGATATATCTACCAGATAAAAATATCTGTAACTATATCGATTAATCCCCAGATAAAAGTGGGATCTCGGAGGGGTGTGGTGACGGTGGGACATTTTGTAGATAGGAATAGATAGACCGTAGCTTCTGTTCACTCAAAACATTGGGGGAATAAGCTGGCATAATATTTCTGGGGCGTCTCACCTGGTTGGCAAAA
>CAUZRI010000088.1:0-7199 GCA_963582285.1 Gammaproteobacteria bacterium
CCGGCACAGATGGTTATACCACGGACCGTTCCTTCTCCGATGTGGTTAGTTTTCCCAAGGCCTGGGACGTCAATCTGTCCTATCAGTTTGGTGATATTGATGACAACTGGAGTATCCTGGTCTATGGTCGTAACCTGATAGGCAACAGCCAGATATACAACGCTGATTTGGACATTAGGGGTGAAGGGACGCTGGGTTCCAGCGCGCAGTCTTCCCTGTCAAGTTTTGCTTCATATGGCGCGAGAGTTAAGTTTAATTTCAATTAAGTTATTACATTTATCGTAATATACGGGCATGACCAATCGGTCATGCCCTTTTTTTATCTAACATATCCTTGTTGAATATACCTATTCACATATAAAATATATTCAAATCACCGCTAAAACATGACATTCTATAAAAATTGTAAAGCACTTCCGTTCTCGGAGTGTAAGTTAAACTTCTAATAATTGTTTTTATGAGAAAAATTTTTGATTAAAACATATAATAATCTGTGAATTTTAAACTTGTATTTTCGGGAAAAATACTCAGAAAATGCTAGAATTATGCTTAGATATTAAATCGAAATAATGATATCTAAGACGATATCATGTGAGTAGATTGAAGATAGTTAACTTGCTAGAATTTGTGAAAAAATGTGGGGGGTTAGTTTGATAAAATTGCGTGAATTATTTTGTGTCGGTAGTATCCACCTAATAATATTGACACTCTGTCTGAATATTACTGTCGCACATGGGCAATCCCGTAGTGTAGGTAATTCAATTCAATACCGAAATCTCCTCAACCAATATTGTGTTTCCTGTCATAACGAGGCATTAAAAACCGCTGGGCTGATGTTGGACCAGGCAAACATTGCTGATGTGAGTGAAGACCCTGCGCTTTGGGAGAGGGTAATTACCAAGCTGACACTTCGAGCCATGCCGCCTGTGGGAATTCTTGTACGGCCGAATGAAAAACAATATCAGGATCTCCTTTCCTACCTTCATGCAGAATTAGATCTTGTTTCCCAACAAGAGCAAAATCCTGGACGACCCACAGTTCATCGACTAAACAGGACAGAATATGCCAACGCTATTCGTGATCTTCTAGCCCTGGATATAGATGCTGAATCCTTGTTACCGCCCGACAATCGTGTTGTGGGTGGGTTTGATAATATTGCAGAAGTTCTTTCAATCTCACCATTGTTAATGGAGAGATACATGTTTGCTGCAGGCAGGGTTGCGCGGTTGGCCGTTGGCCCGGCAACCATGCAACCAGCCAGTGAACAATATAATGTCCCCGCAGAGTATAGACAAACCGCACAGATGAGTGAGGACCTGCCCTTTGGTTCACGAGGTGGGACCGCCATTAACCACTTCTTTCCACAGGATGGTGACTACACCATCAAGATTAATCTCGAACGAAATATTGAGGGATATATCCGTGGCCTGCGAGAGGAACATACTATCGATGTCAGGCTGGATCATAAGCGTATCGGTTCCATGAAGGTGGGGGGTGAATTCCCTGGCAGGTCAGGGCCAATATTTACCGAAAACCAGGTAGTGCATTACTCCGGCGACCCGGAGCAAGTAGGCTATGAATTTAATCTTGATGATAAGCTGGTATTTAAAATTCCAGTCAAGGCCGGGCCGCATTTGGTCGGTGTGACCTTTGTCGATACCAGCACCAAAGCTACTGGCATATTGCAACCAGACCTACCTCTGGCCGATATCATGTCGTATAAGGGTGGTGACCCTGAGGTGGCTATAGTAATGATTACGGGTCCATTTGATGCAACAGGTCCTGGAGTAACCCCAAGCCGCGAAAAGATTTTTGTTTGCAGTCCCAGATCGGATAATGATAAGGCTTGTGCGGAAACGATCCTTTCTAAATTAGCACGTCAGGCCTATAGACGCCCGCTTAAAAAGGCTGAGATTAATGAGTTGTTGCAGCTTTTTAACGCGGGACAAGAAGATGAAGGCTTTTATAGCGGCATAGAATTGGCGCTGCAGAGCATACTCGCTGGGCCGGAATTTCTGTTTCGCATCGAGCAGGACCCTGAAGGTATATCGCCAGGTGAGGTATATGCGGTCAGTGATCTGGAATTGGCATCCAGATTGTCGTTTTTCTTATGGAGCAGTATTCCTGATGAGGAATTATTGCAGGTTGCCGAGAGAGGAAAATTACGTGACCGGGGTATGCTGCAAAAACAGGTGCAACGCATGATGGAGGACTCTCGTTCAAAGGCGTTTATACAAAACTTTGGTAGCCAGTGGCTCGGCTTGCGCAATATTGATAATGCCAAACCAAATCAGGATATTTTTCCAGAATTTGATGAGGAATTACGTCAGGCATTTAAACAGGAAATGATGTTGTGGTTTGAAAGTATGGTGCGTAGGGATGATAGCGTGCTGCAGGTACTGACCTCAGATCATACCTATGTCAACGAGAGACTGGCAAAGCATTACGGCATACCGGATATTTATGGTAGCCGATACAGACCGATACAATTGGCCGCTTATGAACAAAGACAGGGCTTATTTGGTAAAGGGGGTTTGTTATTGGGGACCGCCTTTAATAATCGCACCTCACCGGTGCTGCGTGGTAAATGGGTATTGGATAACCTGCTGAATATGCCTCCTCCACCACCACCGGAGGATGTCCCAGCATTAAAGGTAGAAAATGATGCCGGCAAGGCAATCACATTAAAACAGGCCATGGAAAAGCACCGGGCAAATCCCGTGTGTTCTTCCTGTCACAAATTAATGGACCCCATAGGCTTTGCCCTTGAAAACTTCGATGCCGTGGGCACATACCGTGCCCGCTATGACGAGGCGGATGCAGAGGTGGATTCCTCCGGGATACTCTTTGATGGTAGCGCATTTAGTACGCCTGACCAGTTTAGAGTCGAATTTATGCAGCATTCTGACAGGGTTGCCCACACGATTACCGAAAAAGTACTTACCTATGCCCTGGGCAGGGGAATAGAGTACTATGATCAACCAGCGGTGCGTGAAATCGTGGAAACTATAGCATCGGATGGGTATACATGGTCATCACTGATTTTAGGCATAATACAAAGCACACCATTTCAATACAGGAGGGTTATCAACCATGATGATATTTAAGAAAGCGATTCCTCGTAGGACATTTTTACGGGGCGCGGGCGCGACACTGGCCTTGCCATTTCTCGATGCCATGGTACCGGCCTTCGCCGCATCGAATTTTAAACCTTCTCTTAAGCTGGGGAATGTCTATTTGACTACAGGTCGGATCATGGAAAACTGGACACCTAAGACACTAGGTGAAAATTTTCAGTTGTCACCGACACTAGAACCCTTCGCACCCTACAAGGACCAGATGCTGGTGTTGAGCGGTATGGACATCAAGAGCGCAGATTTATTGCCGGGTGAACGAGGTGGTCCCCATGCCAGACCTTGTGCATCTTATCTCACTGGAGCCCATCCATTTTCCGACCATGTGGGTATATCCGCCGATCAGGTCATTGCAAAACACGTTAGTAAGGACACGCCGCTATCCTCATTGGAACTCAGCCTGGATACCCCGGAATGGGTAGGACAGGGGGGTGGTGATTATGAACCCTACTATACCGCCACTATGAGTTGGCGAACAGAAAACACTCCATTACCTGTAGAGAACAATCCACGCAAGGTCTTTGAGCGCTTATTTGGCGATACTGATTCGGTTAATACCGAAGCCATGCAACGGCGGATTAAACGACAAAGCAGTGTACTCGATTCAGTTAGTAGCAGAGTAAAGAATTTAATGGGCTCAGTGGGCGCCAGTGATAGATATAAACTCGATGAATATCTCAGCGCTGTCCGTGATGTTGAACGCGGAATTCAGGCGGTAGAGTCAAGAACAGCGTCCGGTGACAACATGAAACAAGTGGATCTAAATCGACCGGCCGGCATACCTGAGAATTTACGCGAGCACAGTCAGTTGATATTTGATTTGATGTTCCTTTCCTATCGCGCGGATATGACCAGGGTGGTTTCATTTATGTTTGGTCATGAAGGCACTAATCGAAACTACCTTGAGCTTGGTGCAAGTGATGGTCACCATTCATTGTCTCATCATAAAGGCAACTCAACCGCCATTGAGATACTTAAAAAGGTGGATCGTTATCAAAGTGATATGTTGGCCTATCTAGTGGAAAAGATGCACACCACAAAAGAGGTCGATGGCTCAACTATGTTGGATAATTCCATCATCGTCGCCGGCGGTGGTTTGAGTGATGCCAATAACCACGTCCATAATGATGTCCCTATAGCCGTAATCGGCGGTGCCCAGGGCATGATAAGGGGTGGTCGACACCTTCGTTATGACGGTTTGCCTGTTTCTAATCTGCATTTCTCAATTATAGAAATGTTTGGTGCGTCTACAGAAGAGTATCTATCGAACAAGACCAGCGACACTACGGGCGCTTTGAAAGGCCTCGCCTGATACTCGGTAGATTCTCGCCCAGTGGTTAATCATGCATTAGGAGGTCATAACAAAATGGTTCGGTTGAATACGTTATTGGTCGTTGGGTCATTAACGATGTCATTGCTTGCTGGGCAAACAGTTTATGGTGAGGACCTTCCCTTAATGGCTGCGGTACAGGAAGGAAATCACACTGCTATCAAGTCCATTCTCAGGAATAAAGCCGATGTCAATGCTGCCCGCGCAGATGGTACTACGGCGTTGGCCTGGGCTGTATATAATGGTGACAATGACGCGGTTGATCTCTTGATATCCTCGGGCGCGGATGTGAATGCCGCCAATGATTATGGTGTCACGCCCCTTTCCCTTGCTTGTATAAACAGCTATTCGGCTATATTGGGTAAATTATTAAATGCTGATGCCGATCCTAATCTGGTGAAACAAACCGGCGAAACACCCCTAATGACCTGTACCAATACCGGTGATGTCGCAGGGGTAAAATTGTTACTGAGCCTGGGGGCAAATATTAATGCCAGGGAAAACAAGGGTGGGCAAACGGCACTCATGTGGGCCGTGGCAGAGAGGCATCCACAGGTGGTGGATGTTTTAGTCAAAAATGGCGCAGATATAAATCTTCGGTCGAAGATCGTTGAGGAAGCAGAACCGTATATTATTGATATTAAGCCTGGTGAGAGTATTTGGGGCTCTAATTATCCACCAACAATACGTTTTCAAAAAATATCAGGTGACTTTACCGCATTGCATTTTGCTGCCCAGCAAGGAGATATAAAGTCAGCAGAAATTTTGTTAAAAGCAGGTGCGGACATCAACTCGCCTCACTCAGAACACGGTAGTCCACTGATAATTACAATGGCCAGTGGCCATGAGGACATGGCCAGATTTCTATTAAAACAAGGTGCGGATCCCAACATCAGGGACGCATGGGGAATTGCCCCACTGCACTACGCCTTGCATCAAGGACTACTTTTCCTCAGCGGTGGAGGGCAAAAGCCTACGGATAAGGTGGGGTGGACGCGGATTAATATGACTGGGCTTATTGAAGCTTTACTGGATTATGGTGCCGATCCCAATGTTCAAGTCAAATATGCCTTTCCCTTTCAGGATAATTATTTCCTTGCTCGACATACCCAGAATCCGTCGATGATCTCACCTGTTGGTGCAACGCCATTGTTGCTTGCGAGTGTATCAGGGGATATTGATGCCATAAATCAATTGGAAGAAGTATCAGATATTAGTGCAAAGACCAGCGGTGGCGCATCACTTTTTATGCTTGCTACCGGCGCTGGACCAGAAAAACGTGCCCTTACCAAAGAGCAAGAGGATAAGGCTATTGCAGCAGCGAAATTGGCTCTGGAACTGGGTGGAGGAACTGTAAATGATTATCTTACCCACAAGGCTGAAGACGGTCCTGCGAGGGGTGTAGAAGATGGCAGAACTGCCCTGCATTTTGCGACCTATCGAGGTTGGCAAAAGATGGTGAAATTTCTGGTGGAGCAGGGTGCGGATATCAATGCAAAAGACAGATATGGCATGACGCCCTTGATGATTGCCCTGGGCGATCCGGAAGGTCGATACTATCGTCAGATTGGTGATGGTGATTATGATCATCGTTATCGCAGGCCGGGGGTAACACCAGGAACCGGTGCTAATGAGAAAATGTCAAAATTGCTTTTGAGCCTGGGAGCAGAGCCCTTCTCTGGTAAATATTTTGATGCGGCGGGTTATTAAGTAAGACTGGAATTTCTTACGGACTAGTAACTGATGCCAACGCATTGGATTTATCGTTCTTCATGCAACAAGTTATGTATGAGAGGACGCACAATCGTTTATGCCACAGACAACATTCAATTCAGAAATAAATTTTCTTTGTGTTAGCGAGAACGTGCCTGTATTTGGCGTTAACGGCAGAAATATTTATAGGTTCAATTAGACAACGCATCGGAGAGTTATAACTAAGTAATCAAGTTACCTACACCGTATTGATGTTTTGATTATCCAGTTTGAAAAAATAGATTTGAGATCATCAAGTATTTTAAATTTCCCATCACACTCCTTTCCGGAAACAAGCCCTGAAGTTTTACTCCAATGTTTAATAATATGAATGATTTAGTTCAATTTTATTGTTTAATTATTTTAAACTGCCCTTTTATTAGATTAATTTTTAATTCCCCTTATAATTGAATTGATATCTAACTATCTAAAAATAAAATAATTTTTTAGATATCCCGCAAATAGTGAAAGTTTTGTGCAATAGTTATTTGTTTATTGTTGTAAATAATTTTTACTTTATTATATGAGTATAAGTACTAATTAACTTATTGGGGAAAGTTAGTATGGAAATTAATATGGAAGATGTATTGATTGCTTTACGGCGAATAGTTCGAGCTATGGATCTGAAATCAAAAAATCTTTTTAAAGAAATTGGGCTTACTACGGCACAACTTCTGCTAATGCAAACTATTATAAAAAATGACGACATTACCATAGGATGTCTGGCAGAACATATCAATCTTAGTCAGGCTACGGTTACTACCATAATAGACAGATTGGAAAATAAAGGACTGCTGGTAAGATGCCGGTCCACCATAGATAAGCGAAAGGTCCATGTTAAATTGACTGCAGATGGTATTGCTAAAGTGAAAGACACACCCATTCCGTTACAAGAAAATTTTATTGAGCGTGTATCCAAGTTAGAAGAATGGGAACAAACTACCTTGCTAAGCTCATTACAAAGGGTAGCGCATATGATGGAT
>CAUZRI010000089.1:0-7092 GCA_963582285.1 Gammaproteobacteria bacterium
GTCATACATTAAGCGAACATGCTCTTCATATTCTGGAATACCAATGGGCCGTGCCATATCTGGCAGGTCCATGTCGACTTTAGACTCCGCTTTTTGTATACGAAATTCCACGTCTCTCAGAGCGTCGGTAAAATCGTTCAGCTTAGATTTATCCGTAGCACCTAATTTCTTTTTTGTTCGAGAAAAATCTTCTTTGACGAAGTCTAGAATACTTTTCTGTTCGTCAAGTCTAGCCTTCCTCGCCTTAGGATCCGTACCTGCATCACCAAACAAGCGCTCAAAAATGTCACGTGGACGGTGCACCATGGGTAGCGGTGAGGTTGGGGTACCCCAGGAAATAGTGTTGGTATATGCAGAGCTATAACCGCCAGTTGACTGACCTGCGAGTGCTGCGGCATCTTCTATACAAAGCTGCAGGGACCCCAGGGGAGTTTCCTTACCAAATTCACGGGCTACAACTTGGTCCACGGAAATGCCGGCATGGATTTCGCTTACAGACTGGTTCGGTTTAACTCCGGTCAGGAACATAGTGCTTCCACCTACGTGTCCACTAACACTTTCCGCATCACCATTGTTCAGATTACTCAGTACCAGAAGTTGATCTCGGAACGGTTCCCATGATTTTAAGACATCTGACATGACGAAGTCTGAACCCGCAGTTGTGGGTCGAAACCGATCTCTAATTATGCCATTTGGGGTGTATGTATAGCCTACACGCAATGGCATTTTCATTTCTGATGTGGCTGCCAGTGCCGGAACCATGGCATCCAACATTGGCATAGCGACTGAAGCGCCTACGCCTTTTAAAAATGTACGACGTGGAATGGATTTCTTCAATATGATCATGATCCTGATCTCCTTTGTTGGAATGGTAAACTATTTATAATGGAAAGAACGATAGATGAAAACTGATAATCTTTCTTTGACGCCGTATCTACGATGTCACGCACGGAGGGCATATCATAATGCTCTACAGGACGACCCAATGCGTAGGTAAGCAGCTTCTGGGTGAACGCAGAGGCAAACACCTCGGGCTCAGTCAATAGGGCTTCTTGTAGTTGCGCTGGACCTTCAAATTTTACACCACTTGGTAGCGTACCAGAGGCATTGATAGGCTTGCCTTCGTCTTCTGTGCGCCACTGTCCAATCGCATTGTAGTTTTCCAGACCAAAACCAATGGGGTCCATTTGGTTATGGCAGACTGCACAAACAGGATTGGCAGGATGGATCTCCATCCTGTCGCGCAATGTCAGGGTTTCGCCTGGCGGCGGTTCTATATTTTCCAGCGCCGGAACTATTTCCGGCGGCTCTGGCGGCGGAGAAGCCAATATATTATCCAATACCCATTTGCCACGTAATACAGTGGAATTCCTGTTGGGATAGGACGTAATTGACAGTATGCCAGCACGGGCAAGCAAACCCTGCTGTTCTTTGGCCAGGGTAACCTTTCTGAAACGTTTGCCGTAAACATCGTTGATACCGTAATGCTTTGCCAAACGTTCATTCAAATAAGAATGATCTGCCCGGAACAAATCAAGTATGGAACGATCTTCACTAAATATACTATCGACAAACATTGTCACTTCTGTGTAAAAGGCTTTTCGTAAATCTTCATCGAACGAAGGAAATGCTTTTGCACTCTTTTGTGCCGTAGGCAGGTTGCGAAGTAATAACCATTGTTCTGCAAAATTATTAACAAGTGAATTTGACCGTTTATCTGCAAGCATTCTCCTCACTTGTTTCTCAAGAATTGCAGGATCCCGAAGTTTACCCTGTTCTGCAGCAGTTAATAGTTCATCATCGGGGATACTGCTCCAGAGAAAAAATGAGAGGCGAGAGGCTAATGCCAGGTCATCAATCATATAATTTGTATCAGACTGAATCCCTGATGGATCGGCTTCGATGCGGAATAAAAACTCCGAACTCATCAATAAACCTTGCATTGCCTTACTGATCCCCAGGTCAAATGTACCCTCTTGGCGTCCTAGCTCATACAGGCCAAGAAATGGTGTGATATCTGCATCATTGACTGGTCGGCGAAAGGCAAGACGCGCTTGATTGGACAGAATCTTCTTAGCACAGGGTAACTCTTGGGCTCTGTTTCTGGGTGTGCACACGAAGATCTTTTCGCGACTGGCTGTTTCCCCAACCCCTTTCACATTGTAAGGGCCATCTATGGTAATACTGGTTATATTTGGTTCATTCCATGCCCTTGCGTAGGTGTCCTTTATTTTAGACTTGGTATAGGTTTCGTAATTTGGCGGCGGAACGACAACACCCTCCCAAGCAAAATTTTCTTTCAAAAATGCGGTCTGAACCATATGAGTTCCCGCTGACATAGGAAATCGAACCTCCAGGGCATCATCCGCTGAACGTTCGTACATTGATTGATCCGCATCCGGTGGGTAGGTATCTGACGCTTCGCGCCCCAGCCCAAGACCGACGTTATCTCCACCGATAGTAAGCATCTTGACTCGCATGCCATCCACTCGCACGTCCAGGCGGCTTGGTTTTGCAAGCCCTACAATTAATCCGCCACCGTGATTTTGCAGACCAATTTTTAATACGTATTCACCATCCACAGGAAAACGATGGCTGATTGCTGCGCCACCCCGAGAGCCAAAGGGCAGGCTTTCATTCATTCTGTCATTCTGTAACAGATTTGGATCAACCGTATATGACTGGCTATCCACCTTAGTATCCGGATCACCAATTGCAAGCCGGGTTACCATCCGTGCAGCTGACATATACTTCTCAAGCAATAGCTGTGATACCGAGAGTAGGTCTCCCAGGTTATCAAAACCACCTGAATTGTCCGCGGGCAGCATTGCTGCACCATCAATCTCTACGCCCATCAGATCGCGAATGGCATTAGTGTATTCCGTACGATTAAGACGATGTGCGGTTACCTCTTTGCCAGGATTAGGATTGATTGCAGCAAGCCTGTTTAGCTCGCCTTTCAAGTGTGATGTAAATGAATTGTAGAAGGTCTCATCTGGTCGTGGCATCCCCACTGGAGGCATGGACCTCAGTCTAAGTTTGGTGATGACCTTTTCCCAAATTTCTGGTGATTCACTGAGATCATGCACATTTGCAGTATCCAGCATCAGGTTGGCCGTTTTTAACGTCTCGTTATGACAGGAGACACAATAGCGATCGAGGGTTGTACGATACTCATCAAGCGTAGCTTGAGATGTTTGTTGTGCCTGTGCAGCATTAACTCCAGCCAACATCATACCTAGGCTAATAGAAACAGAATATAAAGACCTTGTAAATTGATGCATTTCCCCTCCTTAAACGACCATTTACCAAAGACAACTCCGACATTAACGACACACCAAACATTGTCAATTCAACTTATGTCTAGAAGAGTATATTCCCGCTAAAAATCATTAGCAATAAGTAAATATTTTGGGGGGAGAAATCGTACTGTAACAACCATTTTTCCCGGTAATTTTGTTAACAATAAACGTTAATTATCAGCAGGAAAATTTTGTCGTTAAATTACGACGCTTTATTTATAATTCTAACCAAATTGAAGGACAAATATTATCGTTCAGCAATAAGCTTATATACCCATTATTGTCGGACATACCAAAATAAACCTTTATGTAAATCATATATCAATTAACTACGGTAATTACGCCTGGCAATTACATCCTTAAAGTCAAATTTGCTACCTTTCAGACATCCTGGGGTAGCTCTCACTCCTTCTGAACAAGAACACTCAGCAGAAAGTTATGCTGTTAGTGAATATCTAGTTTATTTGATTTATAACATTTCCTTCTAGCCAGGCCAGAAGGTTCTCATAGGTCTGCTGATAGAAGACTCTAAAGGTATCGATACTGGCATAACCTTTATGGGGCGAAAGGATAACATTTGGCAATTTCCGTAGTTCACTGTCCACGGGTAAGGGTTCTGTTTCATAGACATCCAGTGCGGCATTGATACGACCTGAATTTAATTCCTTTATCAATGCATCCATGTGGATAATTGGGGCGCGCGAGGTATTCACTATCCAGGCCCCGTCTCGCATATTCGCCAGCTCCGCAGCGCCAACCAGGCAGTCAGTCCGTTCCGATAACCGCAAGTGTATCGATATGAAATCGCTAAGTGACATGAGCTCCTCCTTACTTACAAGCTCTACATTACATTCAGTGGTACGCTCCATCTTCAGATTTGTGCTCCATGCAATCACATTCATGTCCATAGCATTGGCATAGCCCGCTAGCATGCCACCTATGCGTCCAAGGCCTAATATGCCCAGGGTCCTGCCCTTGAGATTCCCCGCCAGTGAGGATTGCCATCCGCCGTTTTGCATTTGATTGTGTTCAGGCATTAAGCCCTTTGCGGCAGCAAGAATAAGACTGAAAGTGAGCTCCGCGGTACCGTATCCTGGCGAATCCGTCCCGCACACAGTGATGTTTGCCTCTTTACAAGCTTCCATGTCTACGACGTCATTTCGTCTGCCGGTGGTTACGATTAACCTAAGGTTTGGAAGTTGCTGGATTAATTTCCGGGGAAAGGCTGTACGCTCACGCATGATTAGTAACACATCAAAATCCTGCAAAGTCTCAAGACACTGCTCTGCAGGAATTTGGTCATTGAATACTGTCAGGTCATGTGTTGGTTGCAAGCTCTCAAACGGCGCTAGTTGCATCGCACATTCGAGGTAATCATCAAGTATTGCAATCTTCATGAACTAATCCAGAGTCTGTATTAAATGATTATGGGGATATTAAAAATAGTTCTGACCATGCGTAATACAGCATGGTCAGAACAATTCGAATTTTTTATATCTATTAGTTTTTGGGCAGCAATGACGGACGATCATATGGAAGGTGCACATCAAACATATCAAGCAAGATAAAACTATTCATGCCACCACCCATAAGTTCTGCAATCTCAATCAAATCCTTTTTGCCAAAATTTCGGCTCAGTCGGGCATAGGTTTCTGAACTAATGTCATGGTTTCGAACATAGTCTCTACCCAGTTGAATAATTGAGGCCTCTGGTTCTGACACGTCCGCTATTGAACGATTGTGCCGAATTACCTCAACAATAGCTGGGTCCAGTCCTTGTTCTAAAGCCACGGGCTCATGCATGGTCCATTCAAAATCATGATCCATTTCCCGGGCCATTACCAGCCGCACCAGCTCTCTGATTTTTCTTGTTACCATAGCTGGACCCTTATCTGTCTTGGCGTGCAATCTAATACCACCTGGACCTTGTATGCCCGCAAGCGAAGTTGAATCAGGGGACATATAGCGGTCATAGATTACTTTTCCTTCATCATCTAAAGCTACCCTGTTGACTATTGGTAGCCGACCTCGAGATTCTGGAATTACATCATCCGGTAGTAATGCATTAAATTCCGCTTCTGTCATAGGGGAATCAGTGGTCACTTTTTCATAATACGTTTTGACCGTAGAACAACCCAAAAAAGTAATAGCAGTAAATACTATGATAGAGACTTTTAATAATCGAATAGAATGAAACATACTTCCCCCTTATATTTATTTCAATGTAACAATTTATTAACCAATGTTTTGCAAATATTTTTACGGTAACGGTAATAACGGTTCACGATCATATGCCAAGTGTGCATCGATGGTATGCAATAATATTGCAGTGGTCGTATAGTTCCCCATATAGCCACAAAGGTCTATCAGATCTCGTTTACCCAGGTGTTTTAATACATTTGCAAACGTCTCGGGACTGACCTTATGATTCTGAAAAATTTCACGTCCTAACTGGATAATGGATGCCTCACGGTCAGGTACCCCATCCAATGATTTTCTGTAACGAATAACATCAATGATTTCCAGTTCAAGGCCATTTGCTACTGCCACAGGCTCATGCAATGTCCACTCAAATGGTTGGTCCATTTCCCGGGAAACCACCAGTCTGGCTAGTTCCTGGGTACGCTTATCAACATTGGATTTACTTAGATCGCCACTACCATGCAATCGAACGGAACCTGGTCCACGAATGCCACCCAATGAGCGGTCCCGAGGAGAGCGACGATTATCGTAAAATACCTTACCCCCTTCATCGAGCTCGTCACGATTTACAATAGGTAAGCGGCTACCTGAATCTGTGTAGACATCATCGGGCAGTGAGGCGGCGTATTCTTCTGCAGTGACCGGCCAACTAAGTGAGTAATAATCGGTGGAAGACTGAGCAAAGGAATAACTATGAAAGCTAATGACACCAAGTAATATTATAGATAGTTTGATAGAATGATTCATGTAAGTCCCCTTTTGATAATCGAGATCCCGGAGTTATCGCCGGAAATGCTGAAAATTAATAATACTAATAATTTAATTTAGCTAACGCGTAATCCATGTCTTGTTTTTGCCTACAGAAAGAATTCATTCTTCAATGCATCGCCCTGGAGGTCAAGTGCAACCTATAATTTCGGTTAAAGGTTTAAATAAAACCTATAAAACAGGTTTTGTAGCATTGCAAGATATAGACCTTGATATCAACCAGGGTGAGATATTTGCCCTGCTAGGCCCTAATGGCGCAGGCAAAACAACCCTGATTAATATTATTTGTGGAATAGTCAATCCAACTGAAGGGACCATCACCGCAAACGGGAATAATATTATTACAGAATTTCGTGCAGCACGTGACCAGATTGGTCTTGTGCCACAGGAGCTGTCAACAGACAGCTTTGAATCTGTGCTAGGCACCGTCAAATTCAGTCGTGGACTGTTTGGTAAACCACCTGGCCCAGGCCATATAGAGGATATATTGCGTCAGCTCTCTCTATGGGAAAAAAGAGATTCTAAAATCATGACCTTATCTGGGGGTATGAAACGACGGGTTATGATCGCCAAGGCATTATCTCACGAACCTAAAATTCTGTTTCTCGATGAACCCAGCGCAGGTGTGGATGTAGAACTGCGTCGCGATATGTGGGAAATAGTAAGAAAATTACGTGACAATGGCGTCACTATCATACTCACAACACATTATATTGAAGAGGCCGAGGAGATGGCCGACAGGATTGGTGTAATTAGCAATGGCAAGATTATCCTGGTAGACGACAAAAATGTTTTAATGCGAAAACTAGGAAAGAAACAA
>CAUZRI010000090.1:0-7075 GCA_963582285.1 Gammaproteobacteria bacterium
AATATTTCCCATGTTGCCATGACGGCAAAAATCCCTAAGAAACAACCCAGCCGAACTGGAACTTCATTTACTGAAATCCACTGGCTCCATTCCATCATTTTCGATATTCAGACATTAGACAATATATTTCTCATCAAATTAGAATTGCTGGTTAATTATGGAAATCGTGATATTTAGTTTCTAAGCTTAGTGTAGATAGCATTATACGCCAAATAATACATTTTAAAATTGAGCAAATGCGCATTGCATAAGAATATATTCAATAAAATACGCTATACTTTAACATCAAGTTAGAAATATATATTGATTGATATAATCATTACTTTTCAGGCAGATTAAGTCATGGATAATTCAGAAGCAATTGAGATATTAGTCCAGGAATTAGAAGTATACCGAGCTAAGACATATACCGAATTAAAATCACTGATCAGTGATAAGCCAATTGGTAAGGAAATTCGAACTTACAATGATGCCGACTATAATGTAGAGGTCATTATAAATTAGCATGAAATTCCAGAAGGTAATATCAAGGTACTGGCATATGTTGAAGATGGAGAAATGCGATCATTTATACCCTTGACCAAATCTTTTATCAAAAACCTGGAAAATGAAATTATTGATGAGTAGTTTTAATGTTCATTGAGTTCCTTTCTTTAATGCTACCAGTTTAGAACTCGATGATTACATCCCGTCAAATCTATCACATCTTATTTACTGTTGTTTTATTACTGATATCTATTGTTAATGTGCATGCCCAAGATCCGGAATTAAATGCAAACGAGATCAGGGCCCTGAAGATATACCGAACTATCATTGGCATGCGTACCGCAGCAGGCTATAACAAAGTCCCGGAAATGGCGGCTTATCTTGCTGGTCAATTACAGATCGCTGGTTTTTCGCAATACGATATCCATATTCTTGCTCACGATGAGACGGCGGCACTGGTAGTCCGGTATCGCGGTAATGATAGTTCCGGTAAAAAACCCATATTGTTTCTTGCTCATATGGATGTTATGGATGCCAGTGCAGATGACTGGGAGCATGATCCATTTCAACTGCAAGACGATAAAAATTTCTTTCTTGGGCGTGGTGCATCAGACAATAAATACGGTGTTATGAACCTGGTGCAAACCTTTATCCGTCTAAAACAAGAAGACTTTATACCTAGACGAGACCTTATCCTTGTATTCTCAGGCGATGAGGAAACTACACAGGGAACCACTAGCTTACTGGTAAATGAACGATTGGATCTGATAGATGCTGAGTTTGCTCTTAATTCTGATTCAGGTGGAGGTAGTCTTGCTGATGATGGCACACCCCTGGCCTATACTTTTCAATCCGCAGAAAAAACCTATGCCACTTTTGAAATTACCGCCCGTAACCCTGGAGGTCATTCAGCAGCACCTCGTAAAGATAATGCCATTTATGACCTTGCAACAGCACTATTGAAAATTCGTAGTCATAGATTTCCAGTAATGTCTAATGCAATATTACGTGAATCCCTAAAGACCAAAGGTCAACAGTTGGATGATGAGCTTGGTAATGCACTTGTTGCCTACTCCAATGATCCAAAAAATGAAGAAGCAATTAATACTATTCTGCAAAGTGAAGATTATGACCATGTGATTAGTACCACCTGTGTGGCAACCATGCTACGCGGTGGTCAGGCTGAAAATGCCTTACCTCAATCTGCTACCGCAACGGTAAACTGCCGAATATTTCCAGGTACAGAAGTTAGTGAAATAGCGAAAACACTTAAAAATATAATCGCAAATGATGAACTCGAAATTAAACCCTTAAAAGACTATATCGCCAGCCCCGCCTCTGAACCTCGTAAAGATGTTACTAACGCCATATCCAAAGCAGTACATAGTCGTTATCCAAATTTAGATATTGTTCCTTCCATGAGTTCCGGCTACACCGATGCGTTACATTTTCGTAGGGCAGGTATCCCAACGTATGGTGTAAGTTCTCGATTCACAAAATCTGGTGTTAGTAATGCGCATGGAATTAATGAACGTATCCCAAAGGTCACATTTTTTGATGGATTAAATCATTGGATCATCATTATCAAGGAGCTGGCAGAATAAGTGTGTGGCCAATCTCCAAATTAATTTCTTGAAAATCTCTTACGGTTAACATCTTTGAGAAACAAACTACAAGAACAGTCTTAAATATCAGGAACAATCATTCCCGAAACATCAATCGAGTCGGAAGATGGCATGACCGTCTACGAGCTTAAAGGATCCGCTAATGGTGAGGAGTATGAAATTGAAAAAGATGATTAATGGTCGGCACTAAAAAGTACAGGGATTTTTATGATGTCAACGAACTTTTGTTATATCCATTTTCATTAAACCACATAATGGCATCCGCTATTGCTTCTATAGCGGGTCGACTAATATAAGATAATTTTTGTTTTTGCCTTATCACTGGAAAAATACATGTATTTTTTAGACATCCTTACTTCATCAACTGAGGCAACCGGATTTTCCCCGGAGATTAATGCCCAACGTTCAGCTAGCCACGCTATAGGTAATACTACATTATGGGGAATACAAGTTTTGGGCGATTTTGAACCTGACAGTTTTGCAATATTATCCATTATGGTTTTTAACGTCATATTTTCACCGCCTAGTATATAACGCTCCCCTATCTCACCATGTTTAAAGGCGAGTAGATGACCTTTCGCCACATCACCCACATGGACAATATTCAGACCAGTATCAACGTAGGCAGGCATATGGTTATTCATTGTGTCTATAAAGATTCTGCCAGTTGGGGTTGGTTTTACATCTCGAGGTCCGACAGGAGTTGACGGATTTACTATTACAACTGGTGCAGAATGCGATTCTATCAAATCATAAACGGCTTTTTCGGCGAGGAATTTTGCAAATGAAAAAGGATTGTGGGTCGTTGAAGATGCTGCGCATTCTCATGGCTCATCTTATGCAGGGACCTCAGCAGGTGTATTTGGTCGCGCCGGGGCATTCAGTTTTTTCCCTACCAAAGTCATGACCAGTGCAGAGGGTGGGATGATAATTACCAATGACGACTTCATAGCAGAAGAAGCAAGAATATATCGAGATCAAGGCAAGGGTAGTTACAGCCAGAATTTACATGTTCGAATGGGTCTTAACTGGAGACTTTCTGAGCCACATGCCATTATTGGCCTTAGCCATATTGGCGAACTCGAAAATATGATCAAAAGCCGTCAGCAAATTGCCAAAATTTATGACGAGGAATTATCTAATTGTGATGCATTAACCTTATTGAAAATTCCTGATCAAGGAATATGCAATTATTATAAATACATCGTATTACTAAAAGAGAAAATTGATCGCGGAGCTTTTAAACAAAAACTCAGGGCTGAATATGGTGTTGCACTAACGGGTGAGGATTATGAAGTCCCCATACACCAACAACCTGTATTTAAAGATTTTGCCCAATATCCCTTACCCATTGCAGATGATGTATGCGCCAGACACATTTGCTTACCTATATTTGGAAGCATGACCAGCAATCAGGCAATGCAAGTGGTTAATGCTCTGAAGAGCACACTATAAGACGATTCTCGTTTTTTTATTATTTAGTCAAAACCAGTGAAACCTGCAATACTGACTTAATGAACACAATTGAAACTGAAAAATTCAAACAGCAATTATTCAATCTCAAAGTTGAAATTGAAGAAATTCAAAAACATTCTCATGAGTCAACTCAACCCGTAGAATTAGATCAAGCAAAGGTGGGAAGACTCTCACGTATGGACGCCATGCAAGGCCAGCAAATGGCAAAGGAAACCTCAAGACGTAGAGAAATTGAGTTGTTAGCCATTGGAGGCGCATTACGGAGATTAGAGAGCGGAGACTTTGGATTCTGCAGTATCTGTGATGAAGAAATTGATATGAGGAGGTTAACAGTAAATCCTACATCAACGCGCTGTATAAAGTGTGTGGAGGACTAACTTACAAGAATTTTTATCACAGGTCTTTTAACTGCATTTATAACGATAATCAACGCACATGAAGTCAATGACCAGATTGGCGAGTACATTGCAACTTCGTCTGTTGTGGATTTACTTGGAGAAGCCGTCGCTAAACCTTTCGAGAATTACATTTCAATTAACAATCGAGAAGAATAGGAAGTCTAAACTAATTGGTCATGGATCTGGAATATTGGAGAACAGATGCAATTTCATCTTAACGGCTTCAGGTCCGGTAATCCTGAAATTGCTGAAACAGACATAGCTACTCAGAATTGCGACAATCTACCTGAGGAACTTGATGTTCTGATCATCGGTTGCGGTCCAGCAGGCTTGACCCTCGCCGCGCAACTTGCTGCCTTTCCCGATATAAAAACCGCAATCGTCGAACAGAAAGCAGGGCCGCTCCTGCTCGGACAGGCCGATGGGATTGCGTGCCGTACGATGGAGATGTTCGAGGCATTTGGCTTTGCCGATCGGGTAGAAAAGGAAGCCTACTGGGTAAACGAGACAGTCTTCTGGAAACCCCATGATGAGCATCGTGATCACATTGTCCGCAGTGGTCGCGTTCAGGATGTTGAAGATGGTCTGTCGGAATTTCCACACGTGATATTAAACCAGGCCAGGGTTCACGATTTCTACCTTGAAGTCATGCGTAACGCGCCAACCCGGATGGAACCTTACTACGAACGAAAACTGATTGAGATCGACACTGATTACGATTCGACTACTACTCATCCTGTAACCGTAAAGTTGAAGCGCCTCAACCCTCGACATCAAGGGCTGGTGGAAACGATCCGGGCGCGGTACGTAATTGGCTGTGACGGTGCACGAAGTGCTGTACGCACATCGCTAGGTCACACGCTACACGGCGATTCCGCCAATCAGGCCTGGGGGGTAATGGACGTACTCGCCATCACCGACTTTCCCGATGTCCGTCTTAAGGCCGTTATTCAATCAGCCACAGAAGGCAGTGCGTTGATTATACCGCGCGAGGGGGGGTACCTCATACGAATATACATTGAGCTCGACAAGCTCAACAAAAATGAACGTATTACCGAACGCAATATTACTATCGAGCGCTTGATTGCGGCAGCACAACGTATCTTCCACCCTTATAAATTGGACGTGAAAGAAGTAGTCTGGTGGTCATGCTATGAGATCGGCCAACGCCTATGCGACAAATTTGATGACGTGCCCGAAAATGAAAACAATACTCGTCTGCCCCACGTTTTTATTGCAGGGGACGCCTGCCACACCCACAGTCCCAAGGCAGGCCAGGGTATGAACGTGTCCATGCAGGATACCTTCAATCTGGGCTGGAAACTCGCTGCAGTACTGCGAGGCCAATCGAAACCCGAGCTGCTATCCACATATTCGATAGAACGGCATGCCATTGCAAAGGAGTTGATTGATTTCGATCGGGAATGGGCAACAATGTTCAGTGCCACACCCATAGATGCTGACAAACCGAATGCCAAAGCTATCGATCCGGCAGAATTTCAGCAATACTTTATCAGGCATGGATGCTTCACAGCAGGTACTGCTACTCGTTATATGACATCAATGATCTGTGGTGAGACTACCTGGCAACACCTTGCTCATGGATTGGTCATCGGCATGCGATTCCATTCGGCGCCGGTAATCAGGTTGGCCGACGCCAAGACTATCCACCTCGGCCATACAGTCAATGTGGACGGTCGTTGGCGACTGTTCCTGTTTGCTGGCAGTGAGGATACCGGCGCTACTGGTTCGAGCATTTCCGCGATGTGCAACTTCCTCACCGATAACCCGACGTCTCCAATTCGCCAATACACCCCGAATAAAAGAGACATTGACTCACTAATCGATGTCCGCGCAATTTTCCAACACAACCATCGTGATCTTTCATTGGAAGACATGCCGGAATTCCTCATCCCCCCCAAAGGCCGTTACGGATTGCGCGACTACGAGAAGGTATTTTGCGCCGACTTAACTCACGGCGATGATATCTTCGAGATACGTGGAATTGATCGACAACAGGGATGCATAGTCGTGGTTCGTCCCGATCAATACATCGCGCATATTCTCCCCCTCCATGCCTATGATGAACTGACAGGTTTTTTTAACGGGTTCATGATTGCGTCAAAGTCGTTACGAACATGTGAAGAAGTAGTTCCTTGAGTGAAAATTTCAGTAAACACTATCGGGGTAAACATTGAATCTTGAAAAAAGATAATCAAGTAAATGGCGCGCCTGGCAGGACTCGAACCTGCAACCCTCGGGTTCGAAGATGTCCCCTGAGAATCCAGGTGCTTTATAAATCAACACCTTGCGACGCTCGCAAATTCTGAACGTAGCCACAATATAAGCTAAACTAGTCTGAGTTAGTCACAGAAAATTACGAAATGGCTACAGGGAAACTACAACAATTAAGATTACCTTAGGACACCGCCTATGAAATTTCAACGCATTGAGTTCTCGTGGCGCGCAGCGTTCATTGGATTTTATATGACCCCTGAGAAGGACAAGGTTTGGATTACTGTGCTGCCATTCTTTCCGCTCTACTTCAAGAGGGGCTAGTTCTCTTAGGTTCGAAGATGCACCCTGAGAATACTGGCGCTTTATAAATCAACACCTTGCGGCGTTCGCACTACAGAACGTAACCACAATATATTCTAAACTAGTATGATTAAGTCACATTTGGCTACTATTTAGCTAAGTTATAATGCGCAATTTTGATCTGGATATAAACTCATTTACAGTGAGGATTCGAATACGATATTTACTATAACCTGAGGTAGTATCTGTAAAAAGGTAAGTGCAAATGACAGCAGCAGCAAAAAAGATATTCCAGGAAGCAATAACTCTGACCACGGATGAATGTGCCTCGTTGCTTGAGGAATTGTTGTCAATTATGGACAAACCCAATCCCGAGATTGATAAGCTCTGGGCTAAAGAAGTCGAGGATCGTCTTGCAGCATATCATCGAGGAGATTTAAATTCTTACCCTGCTGATGAAATATTCGCTCAACTTGGCAAGTCTTAAACGTCAGATTTCTCCAACCAGCCCGAACTGAATTACGGGAAGCGGTTGCAAATTATGAAAGCGAT
>CAUZRI010000091.1:0-7004 GCA_963582285.1 Gammaproteobacteria bacterium
ATACCTCAAACAGGTGATTCCAGACTATAAGTTGAGGATTATGCTTATCTTGTTAATGCCATTGCTGAGTGCGGTCATGCATAACTGAGTATCTGCAGCACCTACAACTGGTATTAACCTAGTAAGCACAGCTCTCAATTATTAGTCTATAATCAACCGTTTGGGTATGTGGCGTTATATTTGTGCTATCTTTAGTAAGAAGGGGTAGTAATGTTGAGAATATCGCTTTCACCGACACGCCGGAAGCGTTCAATGCAGCTGCCCGACCGTTAGTGGTATTTTAGACGGTGTTCATATCTGTTAGATTAAATAGGGGGTTTAATATGTGGAATCATAGCTTAAAATATTCTTTTTATTTCATCGTTTTAGCTTTAATAATCAACCCGGTAAATCTATCTGCCCAAACACTTGAAGAGGTGATAGTAACCGCACAAAAGCGCGAGGAAAATCTACAGGAGGTTCCCGTCGCAGTATCAGTTTATGGCGAAACCTTTTTGTCAGAAAACTCAATCAAAGACGTCGTTGAACTAATGACCAGCGTCCCAGGATTAATTGTTGGCTCCAACCAAAGTTCGAGTACAGGAAGTTTCTCTATAAGGGGTATTGGAACGAGCGCGCAAAACTTTGGGTTAGAATCGTCTGTTGGACTATATATAGATGGCGTCTATCGTGCTAGACAAAGCTCCATGATTAATCAGCTCGTTGATATTGAGGCAATAGAAATAGTTAGGGGCTCTCAGGGGACCTTATTTGGAAAAAACTCCGCATCGGGTGCCGTTTTGTTTAGAACTGTTAAACCTTCTCATGAAACGGATGGCTTCATCGAGGCATCTTTTGGAAATAAATCATTAGTTAACCTTAGCGGCGCATTCAATCTTAGTTTAGGTGAGAATCTGGCATCTAGGACGACGGCGTTCAGCAGCAAAAGAGATGGTTATGTTAATGATTTAACTTCTGGTAAAAATCTTAACGATAGGGATAGAAAAGGAATTAGACAACAATTTTTATTTACACCAACAGAGAATCTTTCGGTAAGAGCCATTCTTGATTACTCTGAATTGAATGAAGTATGTTGCGGGGTGCTTGTCGTTAAAGATAGTCTGGTTGCTTCTGGTAGGACAGATAGTGGTTCGCCAATTGCAGGAACGGACGCAATAATTCAGGCGCTTGGTGGTACCGTATTTGAAACAGGAAGCTTTGAAAACCATGAGCTTGCTTTCGATACACTTCCTGACTCATCTAACTCTGATTTTGGTGTTTCTGCTGAGATAAATTGGGAGCTTGATGAAAATACCATAACCTCCATAACTGCTTATCGTAAATTTGATATAAAGGATTCATATGATGTTGATTTTACAGATGTTCCGTTGTCCAGTCGTGTTATGAGTGCAGGACAATCTGCATTATCGCAAGAGATAAGACTAACCGGTAATCTAGAAGAAAGATTTCGTTACATGATTGGTGCTTATGCATTTAGACAAAAGATTGATGTCGATGATGAATTGTCATTAAACAGTCACCTATCAAGTTATGTGACCGCTGCCTCACCTGATGTGTTGCAACCTCTAGTTGCAGCGATGTCTGCACCATTAATTGGATTTATGAATCTCGCCTACGGCACCAACTTCGCTTTAGCTATAGCCGATCCAATTGCAGCAGGGAATACTATGCTGGACAACAGCGACCAGACGCATAATTCTACTGCGCTATTTGGCAGGTTAGACATGGATATAACTGATTGGCTCACACTAAATGCGGGTTTACGATATACAGATGAAAATAAAGACTTAGTCAGTACCTTTAATGAGTCACTTGTAACGCCTAATGCATCGAGTCTCAATACTACAGCAATCGGCGCTGCACTTGGTATCGCTGGTGCCCAAGCTCTGGCAGCTGCTGGTGCGCCAGCTGGTGATGGAACGGGAGGCACATATAACGCTGTATTTGCAGCGATGGATCCTTCTCCATTCCTGCCGGCTTTATCCGCCCTTTTCGTTGATGGTTGGGCTAGCTGTGCTACTACTGCTAGATTTTGTCCAAGAGATGATATAGACGAGGACCTCAATGATAATCGAGTGACTACTGATATTGGTGTATCGCTACATCTTGATGATACCAGCTTAACTTATTTCACTTACAGTACAGGCTATAAATCTGGAGGCACTAATACGGACAGGATTGAATCCGGTTTTGACGTTACTTTTGACGCCGAAGACACAACCACATTTGAACTAGGCATTAAAAAAGATTTTCCTGAACAAGGTCTAAGACTTAATGCTGCGTTGTATGACATGAGTGTTGATAACCTGCAGACTAATACTTTTACAGGTACCGCTTTCAATTTACAAAATGCAGGGAAGGCAAAGGTAAAAGGATTAGAGGCAGAAATGTTTTTTAACCCTATTGATACTTTTAGAATAACAATGGCTTATGCATATACATCAGCTAAATATAAAGACTTTGAGAAAGGAAATTGTCAAATCGCGGATATTTTCCATACCGGCGGAACTGCATCAGAGGCTACACAATATACAACGCTTAAATATTGTGATAGAAGTGATGATCGTGTGTCCAATGTGTCTAAACATTTCCTGTCAGTTAATGCAGAAAAAATATTTCAGCTAGCTCCCGAACATGATTTAAGGATTGGAGTTGAGTATGCCCATTATTCCAATCAATTCATGCACAATAATAATGATCCATTTGCTCTGCAGGATGGTTTAGGCATCCTAAATATGAGGGTCATTCTAGATGTGTCTTTTGGTAAATTTATGTTATGGGCCAGAAATTTGACTGATGAAGATTGGTTTGCCACAGTATTCGATGCGCCTCTACAAGATGGAAAACTAGGAGCATACCCAAAAGAACCAAGAACATTTGGGCTAACGTTCAGAAAAGATTTTTGATCTAACGATTTACCGCGATAATCTGACCAAGGTGACTCCTCTGTTTCATGGAGAGAAGTTAGGATAGATTCGGTAGGTAGGTTTTTATTATCGGCAAATATGTCCCAAAGCGGACATTTCACAAACTCAATCATTCTGGAAATACAACATAGATACTCTCTTAAATGTAAATCACAATCTGATGGCGGGTCACTAAGTATTTATTCATTACACTCATCATTCCAGTGCAGGACACGAGATTGGTGGTCCCTTAAATACAAAGCGAGTCTCTAATGGTCGTGACGGCCAGGTCGCCGGTCCCACCGGAGACATATTTATTTCACTGGCAAGCCTTGGCAGTAAATGTAGCGTCTTCCCTCCAAGCACCGTCATCAACACTTTTACTTGTGGAATATCGTCCTGGGGAATAGTTAAAATATCCCGATCGAGCACAACGAAATCGGCAAGCTTACCCGGTTCCAGCGATCCTATCCGATCTTCACGTAATAAATAGTAAGCTCCCCAGATAGTTGATGCCTTGAGCTGAGTGACGAGATCGGTACCTTCTTCCGGCGCGAAATACCGCTTGCAACCCTCATTGTAGCGTGTCATGCCAACCCAGATGTTATAAAACATGAAGTGTGGCAGCGGCCGGTCAATCTCCTGGGTATTCATGATGCCTGCGCTGGTGACACTTTGCCGGGGTACCGCAAAATGGGCATACTCTTCTCCGTAGTTTTTAACGCGGTAGGAGGTGTCGTATGCCGCCCTGTCGTTTTCCCAAAGCATGGTGTTAAGCATGCTGACCATCATACCTAGGCGTTTGATGCGTGGGAGTTGATCCGGACGCGGCGCACCCGAAGCATGATCAAATCCATGTCGACGCTCCCGGATCTGTTCGAGTGTTAATCCTGCAGCCTTGCTTTGTTCTTCAATTACATCCAGAAGATAATCGATGTCCTTATCACCGCCTGAATGCATGGCCGAGATACGACCACCACTACGGACAATATCTTCCTTGACACGGCGCCCCGGGTGTCCGGGCTCCAATTGGCATCTTTCAAATCCTTTGACTCTATCTGATGCGGCCAGGGTGGTGCAGGAACCGCCTGACCACTCACCATGTGCCCCGATGTTCCAGAGATAATCAGAGCCATTACCCAGTAATGCTGAAACCAGGCGAATGGTATGATAATGCAGATCAGGACCGGTATAGCTCCAGGCAAAGCGGATTGGCATTCGTCCTTCTCGATCAAGTTTCGTCAACGCTTGCAAATTGTTGATGGTATATGGCGCGGAACCAAAGGTCGTAATCCCGTGTGCCGTCCATAACTCAAACTCCGCTTCAAGTAGATCTGCATTGAGGCCCACTTTGTTGTGCAATATGACGTCTGGTTCCAGCATACGTCCTGTTGGGCCTCGATTTCCGCGAGCTGTATAGGTGGGAAAAACCTTTTTGACTTCCTCCAAACCTCGCGAATTCAACATACCATCAACCGACCTGTTCTTTACGCGTACCGGGTTGTTTGGGGCCAGCTCATCCAGCCGTTCTACTGATATATGTCCCCAAAATTCTCTCATGAGTTTGGGAAAGTGTTCGAAATTCCCACCCCAATTGGAACTTAGGAAGATCCACTGGCCTGGCCTAGCAACTGAAACCGCTTCCTGCAAAACAGTTTCCCAACTCGCCATCTGTTCATCGGCAGTACCCTGAAGAAAACGGATAACCATGTGATCATTGCCTTCAGGAAAGACGTGGCGCAATGCATAACCGCCGTTACCCCATGCCCTGTCAGTGGGATGTCCGTGGGTGAGGATAAAGCTGGGTAGCACGGTTCGACTTTGCAGGTTAATCTGTTGGGTCGACGGTCCGGCAAGCGCACGTATCTCCTGGTTAGTACCTAAAGCGAGGATCTTGTCATCGCGTACCGCCATGGCCTCGACAATCGTTCCGGTATCTGAGGAAAACGACTCATCATCCATGGTCACGATTTTGCTGTTGTAGATAATCATGTCAGGATAACCGAGTCGGGTTTCAACAGACCTATCCTGGGCCCAAAGCCAGACTGGGCTTAAAAACAGAAAAAGAAAAATCGTTGATACTTTAGAGAATGAATTCATTCTTTGCCTCCCGCGCATGCGCAAGCTGTTCAATTCCTTCAAACTCTAGCATGTTCTTTTGCCTCAGTACAAAACTTGTGACCTACATCCTATGGCTCCGTTTTTAACCTAATTTCAATCTTCACTTGACGGTACCCTGTTGCAGTATTCGGTCTGTTATCCAAGACGTTTTCACACAGTCTGGGCACGAAGCGGACTAAAACTTGTAATATAGCTATCTAACCTGCATAAGGTCTGCTCTCGACCCAAAGCGGACATATGCAATATCAGCTAATTTAATAGATATTCCTCCTGAAAGAAGTATAAAGTAGTCTAATTAAATGAATTGTGAATAAGCATTTTTTAGATAGCAGACAAACCTAAATTTTAGGAGGTTTATTATGCAGACAATTAAGCCATTAGTTTTTATTTTGTTGGTAAGTATTGTATGGATTCGTTGTTCTTATGCCGCTGAAGAAGTGACCGGGTGGGCGTTGTCGGATACACCCGTAGTGGTTCGGGGTGGGACGCTTATAGATGTGACGAATGGGGATCTGATCAGAGATGCCGTGATCGTCATCAAGGGTGATCGGATTGAGTCCGTAAACAGCGGAGAACCCCTGCCACAAGATGCTACTGTCCTGGATGCGACTGGAAAGTACATCATCCCAGGGCTCATTGATGCGCATATCCATTACAAGAATTTTTCAGGTCCGTTGTATCTGAATCACGGTGTGACGACGGTGCTTTCTCTGGGTGATACCTACGACTGGATTAAAGCGCAGAAAGAAGGGATTAAACTGGGCATCATCCATGGTCCGCGTCTGTTCCATAGCACTGATAACGTGGGCAATACGCCAGAGGGTATGAGCAACGTTATCAAGGAGGAAAGGGAATTATTAGATCATCACCGGTTTTTTGATGATGTGGAAGAGGCCTCGACGGCTATGGGGGAATATGTCAGAGACGGTGTTGATGCGGTCAAAATATACGATGGCTTAGATAAGGCGCAGTTGACTGCCATTGTGGAGGAGGCCAACAAGGTCGATATTCCGGTAATTGGACATTTCAAGGATGTCTATTTTGCTGCCGAAGTGGGCGGTCATGGTATAGAGCATACCAAGCCGGTAGCCAATGCACTGATTGATGAAGAATTTCGAACGTTAGCCATGAGACGGGTCAGGAAAGGGCAAAAGGTGGAACCGGAGTCATTCATGGATGTAGACAGGATACCGGAAGTGGTGAAATTCATGGTCGATAATAATCTCTACCTGAATCCTACGCTGAGGGGCTATGACGGTGGTCCGGGGTTACGGGAAAGAGGTTTTCACTATGAAGACTTTGACTTGACCTTTAACAACTGGGACCTGCGTTTTATCCCAATTGAATGGCGTCTCGCCAACCTGAAGGAATACCAGGAAATTGGTTACTGGAACTGGCGGGACCTGACCGAATACGAGATCGATCTCCATCAGCGAGGATTCCTGAATGCCTTGAAAGTGGTAAAGGCGTTCAGCGATGCAGGGGGGAAGATATATGCCGGGACTGATTCGGCAAACATGTCTGTACCGGGACTATCATTGCACCAGGAACTGGAGTTATTAGTTGCGGCAGGGATCAGCCCATTGAAGGCATTGCAGGCAGCCACCATCACGCCAGCGGAGCTGATGCGCATGAGCGAACGTCTGGGCACCGTGGAGGTCGGTAAGACAGGTGACCTTGTCATCCTCGATGCAAATCCCCTGGAGAATATTCGTAACACACGGAAGATCTGGCGTATTGTCAGTAGGGGAAAGATTTTTGATGGGACATACGATGCAAATTTTGTCAATCCAATCCCGAGACTCACGCCCTTTGCGAGTTCGCATTTTTTCCCACCGCCGCGTATCCGGGTTGCTACACCCAGAAAGCTAAGACTGGACAGCAGTGGAGAAACGATAACGCTTAAAGGAACCGGTTTCATTCCCTACTCATTCGTCAAATGGAATGACGAGAAACTGGATACGGAATTTGTGAGCG
>CAUZRI010000092.1:0-6974 GCA_963582285.1 Gammaproteobacteria bacterium
TAGAAACTCCGAAGAAATATGCAGTCCGTGGGATACCTACTTTAATGATATTTAAAAATGGCGAGGTTGCTGGAACCAAGGTAGGCGCCCTATCGAAATCTCAGTTGTCGGCATTTATTGACAGCGTGATCTAAAGACTATAAATTTACTGGACGAATCTAAAAGCACGTGCTAATTTAGATATTAATTACAACCTGTCAGAGCTGATTCCCTCAATATTTAACTAGAAAAACCAATTTTTTAGACGTGTTATGCGTTTATAACATACAAACATTTATCTCAAAATAATTACACAACTTTTTACTATTCTAAATCAGATCACACATTCATGAATCTAACCGAACTAAAACAACAACCGGCGCAAGAGTTAATTGCACTATCTGAATCACTTGGGCTCGACGGATTAGCCCGCTCCCGAAAACAAGATGTCATATTTGAAATTCTCAAGGCCCATGCCAAAAAAGGTGAAGATATCCATGGTAGTGGGGTTCTGGAAATATTGCAGGATGGATTTGGCTTCTTGCGCTCCGCTGATAGCTCATATCTTGCAGGTCCAGATGACATATATGTATCGCCTAGTCAGATCAGACGCTTTAATCTTAGGACAGGAGATAATATCGCCGGCAAAATCAGACCACCTAAAGATGGCGAACGTTATTTTGCTCTACTTAAAGTATCTGAAATCAATTTTGAATCACCCGAGAAAGCCAAAAATAAAATACTATTTGAAAATCTCACTCCACTTTTTGCTAACGAGAGATTAGTACTGGAAATAGGCAATGGCAGTACAGAAGACCTGACCCCGAGAATTATAGATTTGGTTGCACCAATAGGTAGAGGACAACGAGGTTTAATCGTATCACCACCTAAGGCTGGGAAAACTGTAATACTGCAATCGATTGCCCAATCGATTACACATAATCAACCAGAATGTCATTTAATAGTTTTATTGATAGATGAAAGACCAGAAGAAGTAACAGAGATGGCAAGATCGGTTAGAGGTGAGGTTATCTCCAGCACATTTGATGAACCTGCCAGTCGTCACGTTCAAGTTGCAGAGATGGTAATAGCCAGGGCCAAACGATTAACAGAACACAAAAAAGATGTGGTGATACTACTGGATTCTATAACCAGGCTCGCTAGAGCATATAACACTGTCGTACCATCATCCGGAAAAGTTCTGACTGGTGGTGTTGACGCCAATGCCTTACAAAAACCAAAACGTTTTTTTGGTGCTGCGCGAAATATTGAGGAAGGAGGAAGTTTAACAATTCTTGCTACCGCGTTGATAGACACCGGGTCACGTATGGACGATGTCATTTACGAGGAATTTAAAGGTACAGGAAATATGGAACTGCATCTTGATCGAGAAATTGCTGAAAAACGTATCTACCCTGCCATTCATATTAACCGTTCTGGAACAAGACGCGAAGAATTACTAACAGATCCTGCTGAATTACAAAAGATGTGGATCCTCCGTAAATTACTTCACCCTATGGATTCTCTTACCGCAATGGAGTTTTTATTAGAGCGATTAAAAGCAACTAAAAATAATTCTGAATTTTTTGATGCAATGAAACGTCAGTGAGACTGATTAATTCTACTCAATTTTCCAGGCTTATTTAACCGATAAAATTTTCTTAACTCTCTCAGCAAACCATTTCGATTACCCTGACCCAGGAACCGTTTTTCCAACGTCTTACAATATTGTCTGGCATAGTTAGATGCCAACTTATATCGCTTTAATTGCTCATGACTCAAATCCTCATGGTATTTATTTGTATCGTAATAATAAGCGGGATAATTGTCCTGGTAGAGGCGTATTGGACTGCTGCTCCATACACTCCAGAATCATAATAAATTTATCAACTTCTGCCTGTAATTCCATTTCCAATAACGTTACAGTCCGATTATGTGATGCGTTCCAGATCAGATATAAGAAATGACTTAGACCCTCAAGTATCAAACAAAACGCCTGTACGTTACGATGGTCAAGGCATTTCAGGGGGTTATGGTTAATATAGTTTTCAAGTATCTGCTTATCAAGATACAAAGAGAGACTAATGCCCTCCTCGTCTTCATTTACAAGAAGCATCTCCTTGGTTTCCTTGTTGTATTCGCTGGTATTGAGTTGTTGCAGCAGAGTCTTGTTTGTCACCAGATAATTTTAAATTTTATGAACGATATCAAGCTCATATATATCCTGCAAGCCATTTTGTAATTGCGCAAGGGAAATAGTATTTACTCCTGATTAGTGATGAGATGTTCCAGGATTTACAGGGAAAATTCCTGATGTCTTCAATTTATTTGCGGCCCTTTTACTGCCAGTTTTTTGCCAATTTTCATAAAATCTCAATACATTAACATTCTTTTTCGAGTTAGTTGATTCACTTACTTCAGACAGCACATCGGTCAAATCATAAAAATTGTTAGCTAATTTAGTGAAAACTATTTTTAAACTAATACTGGAATTTGATTTTCCCACCTCAGATAAATAACCATAAGCATTACCGACCATAGCAATGTAATAATCGATATCAACAAGACTACGGTTGAGACATTGGGAAAACATACCTGAAATAAATAAAGCAACATCACCAAGCCGACGTAACATCATAAGCCTTTCATTAATCGTTCGAGCTTCGCGTGCCTCCTTATAATGCATTGCCAAGGATTTGAGCATGACGCCATCCGCTGATTGCTCGAAAAGATGATCAGAGTCAATAAAGGTTGTTAGAAGATTGACAAGATACACAACAGTTTCACCCGAAACATCTATATCTTGATTTTGCAGTGCAGACTGTACCTCGCCCTGAAAATACTCACGGGCATCAATTTCTGTAATCAATCGGTCATGTACTTCGGGCATGCACCTGCCTCATTCGCAAAAAATTTACAGTAGTTAATACATAATACCGTTCACTGCGAATAACGTAACTGAAAAGCAAGTAATTTCAAAGCTAGCACTTATTTATGAGTGCTGCTAATAACTAGGGGCTCGTTGCTAGGGACTCGGGACTCGTTGGTGGGTATTTGCTACCAGGGTATATAAGATAAGACTGAAACCAGTTGATTAAAGCGTGTACTAGAGACATTAAATTTGACTTGATACTCACGGTCGCGGATATATAGATTCCCTAGCAACTAGTCCCTAACCCCGAGTCCCAAGTCCCAAATACAAAAAAAGGCCCACCATCACTGGCGGGCCTTTCTAACAACTGCGGTTATACAGACTGGATTACATCATTCCGCCCATACCACCCATACCACCCATACCGCCCATACCGCCCATATCACCACCACCACCCATTGGAGGGGCATCATCACTCTTCGGGGCATCAGCTACCATGGCTTCGGTAGTTAGTATAAGACCAGCTATGGATGCAGCATTTTGCAAAGCAAATCGCGTAACCTTGGTAGGATCGAGTATACCCATTGCAATCATGTCACCAAATTCACCGGTTTGCGCATTGTAACCGTAGTTACCTTTGCCTTCTGCCACCGTGTTAAGTATTACTGAGGCCTCTTCACCAGCATTGCTAACAATCTGTCGCAGTGGCTCTTCCAGAGCCCTTAACAGTATGTTAATGCCTGAAGTCTGATCAGCATTTTTACCCTTTACCTTGGCAACGGCAGCCTTAACCCTGACCAGTGCTACGCCACCACCGGGAACAACACCTTCTTCAACGGCAGCGCGAGTTGAATGTAGTGCATCTTCAACACGAGCTTTCTTTTCCTTCATCTCAATTTCCGTTGATGCGCCAACCTTGATGACAGCAACACCACCAGCCAGCTTGGCCACACGCTCCTGCAGTTTTTCACGGTCATAATCAGAAGTTGTATCTTCGATCTGTTGACGGATCTGCTTCACACGACCCTGAATTTCATCAGATTTACCCGCGCCATCAATAACCGTTGTATTTTCCTTGGAGACCTGGATGCGCTTAGCACTACCAAGATCATCCAGAGATGCCTTTTCAAGAGATAGTCCGACTTCTTCCGCTATAACAGTAGCACCGGTTAAAACAGCAATATCTTCAAGCATGGCTTTACGTCGATCACCAAAACCAGGTGCCTTTACGGCAGCGACCTTGACAATACCGCGCATGTTATTAACCACCAGTGTTGCAAGGGCTTCACCTTCGATATCTTCAGCGATTATCAATAAAGGTTTGCCAGCTTTGGCTACGCCTTCAAGAATCGGGAGTAGATCACGTACATTAGAGATCTTCTTATCGTGTAATAAGACAAATGGTTCTTCCAGCTCAACACTCATAGTTTCCTGGTTGTTGATGAAGTAAGGCGAAAGATATCCGCGGTCAAACTGCATACCTTCAACAACTTCCAGCTCATCTTCCAGACTCGAACCTTCTTCAACAGTGATAACGCCTTCTTTGCCTACCTTATCCATGGCTTCAGCAATTCGATCACCAATTGATTCATCTGAATTGGCGGATATAGTGCCAACCTGGGCAATTGCCTTACTGTCTTCACAAGGTTTAGAAAGCGTCTGTAATTCAGCAACGGCTGCAAGAACGCCAGCATCTATACCACGTTTTACATCCATTGGGTTATGACCGGAAGTTACTGCCTTCAAACCTTCACGTACGATAGATTGTGCAAGAACGGTTGCCGTAGTTGTACCGTCACCTGCAACATCTGATGTCTTGGAAGCCACTTCCTTGAGCATCTGTGCACCCATGTTTTCAAATTTGTCTTCGAGTTCAATTTCTTTTGCCACGGAGACACCGTCTTTGGTGATTGTTGGGGCACCGAAACTCTTTTCGAGTACAACATTACGACCTTTTGGACCAAGGGTCTGTTTGACCGCATTGGCCAGTATGTTAACGCCTTGGGCCATACGGGTCCGGGCGTTATCAGAAAATATTACTTCTTTAGCTGCCATGTTAATTTTCCTCCTAGTGAATTATTCAATAATACCCACGATGTCGTCTTCTTTAAGTACCAGGAGTTCATCTCCTTCAATCTTAACTTCGGTACCTGAGTATTTGCCGAAAAGGACCTTGTCACCTTTTTTGACTGCAAGTGCGCGGACCTCGCCATTTTCCAAAATTTTGCCATTTCCAACAGCTATGACTTCACCCTGGATAGGTTTTTCAGCCGCGCTATCTGGTAAAACAATTCCACCGGCAGAAGTTTTATCTTCCTCGATGCGTTTCACGATCACCCGATCATGTAATGGTCGAATATTCATTATTTGAACCTCCATTTGTTCATTAAACCATTGATTTTAAAGTAACTAATTAATATTATTAGCACTCATACTTAGTGAGTGCTAATAATATAGACCAATTTTTACTTTAGTCAATCAAAATTAGGGGGAATTTTGGAATCTGAACGCTAGTCCAGGTTTTCGTTTTGGTAGAATTCCATAAGAATTTTGGCCACCTCAGGTCGAGCAAATTCCTCGGGTAAATCCTGCCCCACAGCTAACATGTCTCTAACCTTGGTGCCGGAAAGCAAGACAAAATCTTCTGGGGAATGGTCAGGGACATCTCGCATCATCACAACTTTATTCAGTTTTTTTGAATAGGCTGTATGGTCTGCATTGAAGATTTTGATTATTAACGAATCTGGTTTTAAATCATTAAATATTGTCTGAGCATCAAATGGACCATAGTAAGCACCTACTCCGGCATGATCACGACCAACGATAAGGTGGCTGCACCCTGCATTTTGACGAAATACAGCATGTAGTAATGCCTCTCGGGGCCCCGCATATAACATGTCAAATCCATATCCAGTCACCATCACTGTCTCAGGAGGGAAATATAGTTCAACCATTTTTCTTATAGCAGCATCACGAATATCTGCAGGAATATCCCCTTTTTTCAATTTTCCCAGTAACATATGAATTAATATGCCATCAGCATTCACTGCTTCACTGGCCATTTTACAGAGCTCTTCATGCGCCCTATGCATAGGATTTCTGGTCTGGAACGCAACCACTGTTTCCCAACCATTGCTCGCGATTTCATCTCGTATCTGCACCGCTGTACGAAATGTTTCAGGGAAATCGATACTAAAATAACTGTAATTTAATACCTGAATGGATCCTGAGATAATATACTTACCTTCCGAAATAAAAGTACCAACACCCGGATGATCAGGGTCATTGGTTCCAAATATTTGTTTGGTTATCTCTTCAATCTCAGCATCAGAAATAGTTTCAATAGCCTCAATATCCTGGATAGCAATAACGGGATGACCCACAACATTAGGATCCAACAAAGCAACACGTTTTGCGTTTTCTATGCCAGAAACATCGTCTGTTCTGTTTAGACATGGAACAGGCCAGAACAATCCGGAGGAGGTGCACATATTCGTTGCAATACTGATTGCGTCTTCACGATTCATATACCCATTTAATGGGGTAAAATACCCCGCACCTAGCATTACCGCATTGGCTGCAGCAGCGGAGGTCAACAATAATTGAGGAAGGCCTTCCGCTTCTTTAATTAACCGTTCTCTTTCATTTTTATCATCAACATACAGGGGGGTTAAATCTACCGAACCGTGCGGACTTATCATTCAAATTCTCCATATTTAATTCGTTAAAATTGTTTCTTTACGTAAAGGAGGCGTAACAATAACGATCCTAATTTGAATTTCAAGGTAAATTAGGTTCTAACGACGAAATATTAATACTTTAAAGGTGGCGTAGTAAGGCAGTTAATATTATGGTTGACCTGTAAAAACATGAATGGGAGACACAAATGGGTGATGCAATAGAAGTCGGCGCAGATGATCCATCCAAAAAAGTTCGGAAGTTCTTGGACCAAATAGTGATGAAGCTACGGTACAGATGTCGGAGATGGAACTAACATGTTTCTGGAACGATGTAGAATATGACCAGGGAAAACAGATCATCGCAGAGGGAAAGGTGTATGAGTGCAGTTTTGGGAAATGGATTCCTCAGGACTAAATTAAATACATTAGGTCTGCAGGTTAAA
>CAUZRI010000093.1:0-6939 GCA_963582285.1 Gammaproteobacteria bacterium
ATATCGCATACATGGACAGAAGACCATTGCGTTTGAAATTGTAGATACCCTTGGACGGGCCCCGGACTATCATTGTTTGCCCGTAGGAAATGCCGGCAATATAACCGCACACTGGCTGGGATATTGTGAGTATGCCGGTAGACCAATGTATCAGGACAGTTTTCAGTCACAACAGGGTAACTATAACCGTGACGGTATAATCAATAATACGCCTGTAATGTGTGGATATCAGGCCAGTGGCTCTGCGCCGTTTTTACGCGGTCATCCCGTTAAAGAACCTGAAACTGTGGCAACAGCAATTCGCATAGGTAATCCCCAATCATGGGACCAGGCCTGGACCGCCAGTAAGGAATCTAACGGTTGGTTTGATGAATTTTCTGATGAAGAGATCCTTGCTACGCAAAAGTTATTGGCTGAACGAGAAGGAATATTTTGCGAACCAGCCTCAGCCGTTTCACTAGCTGGCGCCATTCGTGATCTCAAGTCAGGAAAAATTCCAGAAGGTAGTATGATCGTATGTACCCTCACGGGTCATGGTCTCAAAGATCCTGATACGGCGATTAAACAAAGTTCATCTCCCGTAATCAGAATCGAACCTGAGTTGGATCAGGTAAAAAAGGCGATACTTGATAATATTGAGTAATGTTTTATGGGAAGAGGTAATGGGTGAGGAGTAGATTATTCGTAATTTGACAGGACAAATATTATTTTTATCCTGTTAATCCGGTCTAAATTTATAATCACTCTTCATAACACCTCACAATAATATCATTCCTGTCTATCCATTCCTTTCACGTTAATGTAAATTTAAGCTATGCATAACCTAACGCTAGTCATTCCTGGATTATTGGGTCCGGATGCTCATTTTTCTGATGACTACATACCCGCACTCCCTGCACTGGAAACACTGCTATCTCGTGCTCGACATACTAAAAGTAATTTCTCCTCCTACCATCGAACCTTATCAGGTTTGATGGGTTTTGATAGTGAACCGGAAAAAGACGTGCCAGTTGCAGCGATAACACGCGCCATTGATAACGATAGTGATACCCATGGTAGATGGCTACGAGCCGATCCGGTGCATCTCAGTCCCGACCGAGACGGTTTGATACTGATGGACTCATTTGTCTTAAGTTTGTCCCAACATGATGCCCTTGCCATCGCAGATGAGGTAAACAAAGTACTTGTTGAATATGGTTGGACTGTTGAAGTCCCTTTTGAAGACCGATGGTATATCAGGATAAATGATGAACTGGACATTACCACCACTGAACTTGCTTCTGTTGTGGGTTGTGATATTGCCGGTTATCTTCCGCAAGGGAAAGATTCCGCCAGATTTCATAGTCTTTTGAATGAGCTTCAGATGCAGTTACATGCCGCTGATATTAATCAGCTCAGAGAAAAAAATGGTGAACTTCCAATAAACAGTGTCTGGTTTTGGGGCTTAGGTAAAATTGGTGTGGTGCCTGACCCTATTTGGTCTGCTATCTTTTCAGATGATATTTTTACTCAGAGCGTTGCACAGATGACTAGCACAAATCATTATTCAGTTCCCCAACATCTTCTCGGAATTCAGGAAAAGTGTGGTGAAAAAGATGATGTGTTGGTAGTGTTACCCCAATGTCTTTCGCCGACTCAATACCAAAATTTGCAATTATGGAACAAGGCACTATTACTCCTTGAAGGTAGTTGGTTCGAACCGGCAATGAACTGGCTACAACAGGGTAAGCTAAACAATTTGCGAATTATAAGTGATGCACATGACTTTCAACTTAACCGGTTTGCAATGAAAAAATTTTGGCGTAAATCAATAGCAATAGGTCAATATCGAAATAAACCCTGAGATGCAAAGAAAAATAACCCGACGTATTGGAACTTCAGACATAGACTGGCCAGAAGCAACGCATCCCGTCTTAAAGCAAATTTATTCCTCCAGGCAAATTTTCTCTGCGAAGGAATTAGACTATTCCCTCGGTAATTTATCTTCTTATGAATCATTGGAAAATATAAAACAGGCTGTAGCATTATTGGCAGACCTGATAGAAAAAGATAAATATATCCTCATTGTTTCTGATTATGATGCCGATGGTGCAACAGCATGCGCCCTGGCTATACGTGGTATGACTGCTATGGGGATCAGTCATGTTGAATACCTGGTGCCGGATCGATTCAAGCACGGATATGGCTTAAGCCCGGCCGTGGTTGAATTGGCGCTGGATCTTAATCCTGATGTCATCATTACAGTTGATAACGGAATTTCCAGTATTGATGGGGTAGCGCTAGCGCGATCTAATGGCATTGATGTCATCATTACCGATCATCACTTACCTGGAAATATTCTTCCTAATGCTAGTGCCATTGTAAATCCTAATCTTCCCGGTGATAAATTTCCAAGTAAGTCAATCGCCGGGGTGGGCGTTATGTTTTACTTCCTGGCAGCGTTGAGAGTAGAGTTAAGAAATCGTGACTGGTTCTCAGATCGAGAACTAGTAGAACCAAATTTGGCAGGGTTTCTGGATCTGGTGGCATTGGGAACGGTTGCTGATGTAGTCCCGCTGGATTATAACAACCGGATTCTGGTTTCCCACGGACTGGAATTGATACGTCAAGATAAATGTATACCTGCTATTCGTGCGCTATTAGATGTCGCTGGTAAAAATCAAAAAAACCTGGTTGCCAGTGATCTCGGTTTCACAGTTGGTCCAAGATTGAATGCGGCGGGACGGCTTACTGATATGAGTCTGGGTATAGAATGTTTGATTAGTAATAATGATGATCAATGTTATGAGATGGCAAGGGAATTGGACACACTTAATCAGGAACGCAAGGGAATTCAAGAAGGAATGCATCAACAGGCCATGCAATCACTCACTCGTCTTCAGATTAAGGAAGATCAGGAACAAGTTTCTGGCTTATGTTTGTTTAATGACGACTGGCATCAGGGCGTGATAGGCATATTAGCATCAAAATTAAAAGATAAGATGCAAATACCCGTCATTGCATTTGCAAAAGATGACGATGGTTCATTAAGAGGATCAGCACGATCTGTGTCAGGTATCAATATTCGCGATGTCATTGATCGGATCGCAACGGAACAGCCAAACCTAATTGTAACTTTTGGTGGACATGCAATGGCAGCAGGGTTGACATTAACAGAATCTGCGTTTGAAGAATTTTCAGCATCATTTAATGAGCAGATCCGATTACATGTTGAAATCCATGGCTTAAATTCAGAAATCTACTCCGATGGTGTGTTAAGTCGAGATGATATATCCATGGAAGTTGCAGAAATGATCAGGTCAGCAGGGCCCTGGGGCCAGGGATTTCCTGAACCAGTGTTCGAAGGAGTTTTTGAAATTGTTGATAAAAAGATTGTTGGTGAAAATCATCTTAAACTGAAGATTAAAACCGCTGATAACAACAGACATATAGATGCTATTGCATTCAATACAACACACAGGGCATGGCCCAAAGAGACAACCGGGATCAATGCGATCTATAAACTGGATATCAATGAGTATATGGGGCGTCGCACGACGCAATTAATTGTTGAATATCTGGAGCCTTTACAAGTTTAATCAAATCGTTTGTGGCTTGGATAATTTTATTAGCACAAGAAAATCAATTACTACTTCCCTTTGAGATAATAGTATTCTTCTAAATTAATTTACTGCCCTGTATTCAATTATCTGCATGGTGTAGAATTCCTCATTTTTACAGTAGAGAATTATCAAATGTTGGAAATTACCTCCGTATTAGCACACGTCAAGGATATAAAGAGTAGAACAGATTCCCTCAGGAGGTATCTTTGACTACGATTTAAAGTCGGAACGTCTAGTTGAAGTCAATCGCGAACTCGAACAACCCGCCGTTTGGGATGAGCCGGATAAGGCCCAGGCATTAGGCAAAGAAAGAGCATCACTGGAAATCGTTGTCCAGACCATCCAAACACTAACCTCTGGCATTGAAGATGCTGAAGAATTATTGATAATGGCAAAGGAGGATAACGACACCGATACGATTACAGCGGTGAATAATGATCTGGATACCATGGAAAAACAGCTGGAAAAACTGGAATTCCAGCGAATGTTTTCTAAAGAAATGGATGAGAACAATGCCTTTTTGGATATTCAGGCAGGATCCGGTGGTACAGAGGCTCAGGATTGGGCAGAGATGTTACTGAGAATGTATATGCGTTGGGGAGAAGACCGTGGTTTTACCCTGGAGCTTATCGAGGTGTCACCGGGCGATGTTGCTGGTATAAAAAGCGCTACCATTAAATACAGCGGAGATTATGCATACGGTTGGATAAGAACCGAGACCGGCGTTCACCGTCTGGTACGCAAGTCACCTTTTGATTCTGGCAATCGGCGTCACACCTCATTCGCATCAGTATTTGTTTCGCCTGAGATTGATGATGATATTACCATCGATATTAATCCTGCAGATTTGCGAACTGATACTTATCGTGCCAGTGGTGCGGGAGGTCAGCATGTAAATAAAACGGATTCTGCAATCAGAATTACCCATATCCCCTCAGGGATTGTCGTACAATGTCAAAATGATCGATCTCAGCACAAGAATCGTGATAACGCGATGAAGCAGTTAAGGGCAAAATTATATGAAATGCAATTGCAGGAACGTCTGGTAGAACAGCAAAAACTGGAAGATACCAAGGCCGATATCGGTTGGGGAAGTCAAATCCGTTCCTATGTTTTGGATCAATCCCGAATTAAGGATTTGAGAACAGGGGTGGAAATGACAAATACCCAATCTGTACTAGATGGTAACCTGGATAAATTTCTGGAGGCCAGTTTGAAGGCGGGGATTTAAAATTGTGAGAGGTAATGTATGAGGAGAAGGATCGGTAAATTTTATAATGACGTACTTTTGGGGTCACGAAATGTGGATCCTGGAATCTATCCATTTAACAAAAGATAATTTAATAATGAGTGATGACCACCACAGTACAGCAGATGATCTGATTGCCCAAAGACGGCATCACCTGTCGTCGTTACGGGAATCAGGTACCGCCTATCGGAATGACTTCAAACGCGATAGCCTGGCGGCGGACATCCATAAGCAATACGGAGATAGCGATAAGGAAAAACTTGCTGAGAATAAAATCCATGTGAGGATTGCTGGCCGATTGATGAGTCGTAGGGTGATGGGTAAAGCTTCTTTCGCACATATTCAAGATATGTCTGGAAGTATGCAACTTTTTATTCGTAAAGATGATGTCAGTGAAGAAAGCTACACGGAATTCAAAAAATTTGATTTGGGAGATATTGTTGGCGCTGTCGGTTGGGTCTTTATAACTAAAACTGGTGAATTGTCTGTGCATGTGGATGAGTTGTGTTTGTTAACTAAATCACTTCGTCCCTTACCAGAAAAATTCCATGGTCTGACCGATCAAGAGACTCGTTATCGTCAACGATATTTGGACTTGATTACAAATGAAAATACACGGCGTGTATTTTCTATACGATCCAAAACTGTAAATTTTATACGAAACTATCTTGATAATTGTGGATACATGGAGGTGGAAACACCAATGATGCATCCTGTCCCTGGCGGCGCGACTGCCAGACCCTTCAAAACTCACCATAATGCGCTGGACATAGATTTCTATCTTAGAATTGCACCGGAACTTTATCTGAAACGATTGGTGGTTGGAGGAATGGAAAAAGTTTACGAAATTAATCGTAGCTTTCGTAACGAAGGATTGTCTACTCGACATAATCCAGAGTTCAGTATGTTGGAATTTTATCAGGCCTATGCAGATTATAATGATTTGATGGATTTGACAGAGGACATGCTGCGTAAATTAGTGACACACTTATTTGATGATACAGTAATATCCTACCAGGGAGAGGCATACGATATGAGTCAGCCTTTCCAACGGTTGACAGTATTTGATTCTATACTGCATTTTAATCAAGAACTGGTTGCAACAGATATCGATACTCTGGAAAGCATACGCGTCACAGCAAAAAAATTGGACGTACATATAGAGCAGGGATTTGGTTTAGGTAAAATTCAGATTGAAATTTTTGAAAAAACTGTTGAACAACGATTACAAGGACCTGTATTTATAACAGAATATCCAAAGGAAGTTTCTCCTTTGGCTCGTTGTAATAATGAAAATCCATTTCTCACAGACCGATTTGAATTATTTATAGGAGGTCGAGAACTCGCAAACGGTTTTTCTGAGTTAAACGATCCGGATGATCAGGCAGAACGATTTAAAAAACAGGCAAAGGAAAAGGATTCTGGCGATCAGGAAGCAATGCATTATGATGCTGATTATATTACTGCGCTTGAATACGGTATGCCACCTACCGCAGGAGAAGGGATAGGGATAGACCGATTAGTTATGTTATTAACTGATTCAGCTTCTATAAGAGAGGTTATATTATTTCCCCATATGCGAACAAAAGAATAATTTTTAGTATTTATCTTAAATAGTAAGAGGTCAAAGATGTTCTGTATTAAATATCTGAGGAATATCTCTCCAACCCAATTCATATATGAGTTTGCTCTTATAGTTATGAAAGCGCCTCCGAATGGAGGCGTTTTTGTCTCTGCTTTTGGATCTAAGGCATTTATACCACCTTTGATAAAACGTTCTCCAGACACTGCTCCTTCACCGTCTCAGGTATCTTATTCCAGAACTGTCGCGGAGATCGATTATCTGGCTCCAGACCCTCTGGTCCGTCATCCAGGTATTGCCGATACCAACGATAGAAACTGCTGCGACTCACGCCTAATTCTCTCAGGGTACGTCTAACAGGTAATTCCGAGCCTTCTACCAAGCGAATGACTTCCAGTTTCTCTGCCGCTGACAAACTCATTCGTCTTCCCAGGTCGACTCCAAGCCAAGCACACTTTTTTTAAGCACATCGATCTTCAGCATGATGTCAGCAACCAGGCGTTTGA
>CAUZRI010000094.1:0-6887 GCA_963582285.1 Gammaproteobacteria bacterium
ATGTAAGGTCATATTAAATAATGATTTGAGGTAACAATCCATGCATGAACCGTTGAATGAACTAATATCCTTGATGTTTGTTAAGCAACTTGATTCCAGAACATTTGAGGGTTCTAGTCGAGACATTGGTACTGGCAGGGTTTACGGCGGACAGGTTCTAGGTCAAGCCTTAAAGGCTGCGCAGCTTACAGTGGGAGAAGGGAAAACTGTTCATTCTATGCACGCCTATTTTATGCGTGAAGGAAACCATAATATACCGATAACTTATCATGTGGATATTACACGTGATGGTAGAAGTTTTTCCACCCGTCATGTTGTTGCCTTTCAACAAAACAGGCCTATTTTTATAACCGACATGTCGTTCCAAATAACTGAAACTGGCTTGGAATATCAACCAGTAATGCCAATTTTAAAAGAACCAGAATCCTACAAAAGTCTCAAAGACTACGATATATCAGGGATAAATAAGTTATCAGATAAATTACAAAAGCTAATTAAACTTTCTTCGCCATTTGAAATAAAACCAGTACCACCTGCAGATATACCACCTGATTCATCTAAACAGAAGTTTGTCTGGATTAAAACCAGACAAAAGATTATCGATGACGCAGACATCCATCGGGCTATACTTGCATATATATCTGATTATGGCCTTGTTACTACCACATTGATTCCTCATGCAATAGACTTTGAAACACCTACGCTGCAGATGGCCAGTATCGACCATGGCATGTGGTTTCATCGGCCATTCAGGGTTGATAACTGGTTACTGTATGCCTATGAGGCATTATCAACAAGCAATGCAAGAGGTCTTGGTTATGGCAGTATTTATGATGTGCATGGTAATTTGATCGCCACTACCATGCAGGAAGGATTGATTAGGCAAATAAAAAAGGGAGGATAAATCCTCCCCGGTAAGAATTTGTTGAAGCGATTAGGCCTAAATTCTTCGATTCTCCAGTGAACGCTCCAGGTTTATTACTCTGTTCTTTTCGCTTGTGACATACTTGATCCAATCATCAGCGGCTTTTTTACTGCGCTTATCTTTACTAGCATTGGTAAAAGCAGAAATTGCCGGATCCCAATTCTTTAATTCGAAATTCGCCATACCCTGCATCAGGTATGCCTGATCCGGACGGTCTATGCCCCCTTTTTTTAAGCCTGCTGCAATTATATTTGCAGCTTCCTTATACATATCCAGACCAATATAGGATTGTGCCAATCTAACATGCAGGTTACCGTCTTTTGCTTTATTTGTTGCCTTAATAAGAGGTTCAAGGGAAGCCTTGGTCTCCTGAGCCTGTTGCCAGGATTGGGCGAGTAATTGTAAATTTCTCTCTTCTTCTTCAATCTTGCCTTCCGTCATACCCTTGTCTATCAATATGGCCGCCTTATAGGGGGCATCATGCATGAGATAAAGGTTGGCGAGATTCATTTGCGACCGGCCATTATCCAGATTGCCCGTTTCGTATAGCATTTCGAGGATAGACATCTGCCAATCATAGTGTTCTTGTTCTGAATACGCCGCGGCCAGGGAACGCCAATGTTCTGCCTTGGGATACAGGACAACCAATTCTCTTAAGATCTCGATCATCTTCGGATAATTATCGGTTTGCAGATATAAATTCTGTAATAACAGCAACAGAATTTCCCTCGGCGTCTCACCTCTTTCCTTGAGCATCGCCTTTGCCGATACTAATGGCGTCAGGGCTTCTGGATATTTTTCCAATTGATAATAGGCCTGACCCAACAACATGTACGCGTTCAGGCTGGGTTCGGGGGCAGCCTTAAACCAGCGATTAATTGCCTGAATTGCATTAGGGTAATCCTCAATAACAAAATACAGCTGTGCCACGGTATAAAGGGTATTAAGCAATAACCCTTTGGTATTGTCCGGCTCTGCGATGACTTTTTCATAATAACGCAAGGCATCCTGGTATTTTTCCAGGGTAAAATACGTATAGGCAAAGAAATTGAATATTTGTGATTTTTCGTAACTACTGGTTTTAGGCATGGCCTCCATTTCACGCAGTATTACTAACCCCTGTTCGTATTGCTTGTCCTCGATCAATTCCTGGGCTTCTATGAGTTTCTTATATACGGGTTCCGACATCGTCGGCGTCTTGGTGGTTTTTCTTTCCTCGGTTTTTCCAGAATCCTGGGCAACTACAAGAGGAGATACCGTGGAAATAACCAGGGTAGTGAATAACACAATACAGACTTTTATAAAACTGGAAATACTCTGTTTCATCTCATACTCCCGCTGTTAATCTTCGATTTCAAATGTAATTTTATTCTGCACGCCGGGAACTTCAATGGCGACACCATCGATTACCCTCGGTTTGTATTTGAATTTTCCTGCTGCCTGGAGTGCTGCCCTGTTAAAAACATTCGCTGGCTTTCCCTCAACAATCTTGGCATCTTTCGTTGTGCCTGTCCGGGTAACGGTAAACTCCACAATAACATATCCCTCTATACCCCGGGATAAGGCGCTATTAGGGTAGATCGGCCGGACCTTTACAATTGGCAGATACTCACCGTCATTTGACATCTGAAATCCTGAATTATCCATATTAATCGCCGTATTGATGGCAACTGCTGTCACAGCAATGGAATCTGCGCTAGCGTCTAGATTAGCCAGCTGCGGCGGTGGGGGTTCTGGCGGTGGTTCATCTGGTGGTGGTGGTTTTTTAGGCGGCGGCTTTGGTGTAATAACCTCAGCTTCAGGGACACGGACAAATTCCAGTAATCGTCCTGCCTCATCTTCATCCAGAGAATGGTCTGCATTGGCAATCAGGAATTGCATAACATAGAACAAGGTAAAGACTACGGCCCCAGCCGCTAGAAAACTAACTGTATACCGTCCAATTAATTGTCCCATTGTTTAATCCTCTTCTGTGGTTATTTCACTGCCGCCAGGGCAATATTATATACCCCTGCCGAACGACTGGCATCCATCACCAGCACCAGCATCTCATTAGTTGACTGTTTATCCGCCTGTATTACCACTGAACCCTGGGGGTTCTCTGCGTGTAAACGTTCGATATTAGGTCGGACAGCACGCGGGTCAATGCGACGTCGCTCGATCCAGATATTATCACTGGAATCGATGGCAATGAGTATGTTCGCTTTTTTCACGGTTTCAGCCGTTGGTGCATCGGGTTTGTTAACATCGATGCCGGTTTCCTTAACGAAGGTTGCGGTAACGATAAAGAATATCAGCATGATAAATACAATGTCGATCAAGGGGGTAATATTGATTTCTGATTCTTCTTCTGCTGCAGATTGTGTGATTTTACGCATATGATAACACCTGTATTTTCTCTATAAGGTTAGCTTAGTAAATCTTGATCATTAATACAAAGTATTAATGATCCATGGTCATGTGTTCGCCGAGTAGTTGCACTTCATTTTGGGCCTTTTTCACCAGCCAATAGCTGATAAAAAGTCCCGACAGTGCTGCTACCATGCCACACATTGTAGGTACTGTTGCTTTGGAGACACCATCTGCCATGGCACGGGCATTACCGGTCCCCAAAATGGCCATAATCTCAAAAACGCCTACCATCCCCGTCACCGTACCCAAAAGCCCCATTAATGGAGCCAAAGCGACACTGGCTTGAATCAATCCCAGGAAACGATTGGAGGTCAATCTAACTTCGGAGATCATTGCCTCACGGATGCGGCGGGCCTTCCAGGATTTTCTTTCAGGCCTAGCATTCCAGGCATCAATTGTATTTTTCACAACCGTCTTGTGATTAAAAGCGAAATACAACAACCGCTCAATGATCATCACCCACATAAAGATCATTAGTAAGCCTATGAGAAACAGTACATCTCCGCCCAGCTCCAGAAAATCACGGATGGCCTCCCACATGTTAATAAAGCCCTGTTCCGCCCCAACTACAGAGGTTAATGCCCTCATTAAGTCATAAATGATGTCAATCATTACAGTCTTCCCAGTGTTAGGTTATTGCACGGATTTCTTTTCAGAGTACTCGGCCACCATACCTGTTGCCTGCTCTTCCAGGATTTCAACCAATGCTTTACTACGTCCAGCCACCAGCGTATGTAACAACACCATTGGAATTGCAACAACAAGACCCAATACAGTCGTAATCAAGGCCTGAGAAATACCACCTGCCATCATCTTCGGATCACCCGCACCAAACAGAGTAATCGCCTGGAAGGTAATAATCATGCCTGTCACCGTCCCCAGTAATCCCATTAAAGGTGCGACCACGCCTATAACCTTAATCATCATATTAAAGCGCTGTAGTTTTGGCGTTTCCTTAAGTACCGCCTCGCCCAGTCTTAATTCAAGCGACTCCAGATCAACGCCTTTAGCATTCTGATAAACACTCAATACCCGGCCAAGCGGATTTTTATTGCTGGCTTTACCTGGATTGCGTCTTTGAGCCCCCACCTGGGCACTGACAATCATCAACTGAATCAAACGCAGGATGGCGATAAATGCCCCGATAAGTCCAAGACCGATAATGATATATCCCACCGTACCACCCTGGTCGATACGCTCACGCAGGTTGGGGGATTGCACCAACATCCCCAACAATTGACCGCGGCTAGGGTCCATACCAAAACCCACAACACCCGAATTTGCCGATTCTGTATTGGCGACAGTATCCAAGTAGCGCGCTTGAGGTTGTCTTTGCAACTCGACCACAGCACCTGTACCACCACTGGCCGGGTCATTATATGAAAGATATTTACCACCAGCGATGATATTAAATACGCCGATCCTGGTAACTTCCTGTGTGCTTGGGTCACCATTCGCGGTCACGACTGAGGTAGTGAATTTCTTCAGCTTACCCTGTTCGGTCATTTCCCTCTGTAGCTCGAACCATAACTGTTCGATCTCCTCCAGTGATGCCAGTTCGGTGGTGGAACCCATCTTTTCGGCTAGACTAGTTAGGAATGCACTACGTTCAGGATATTCAATATTGGTGAGTGAACCTTCAAAATTACCCCTGGCATCACCGGCTGCCTGTTGTAGCACACCAAATAATTCCTTAAGAGATCCCATACGAGCTTCCAGTTGCAATCGAAGTTCAGCAAGTGAACCCTCATTTGCCTCAAATTCCCCTTCCATTCTTGCACTATCTGCTTCCAGTGCAGTTCGTTCCCTGTTGGCGTCCTGCAGTAGCTGCTGCTGTCTACCCTTGTTCTGAATAAACTGCTGCTCTCTGGCCTTATTTTGCGTGTTTTCTTTAAACGTTCCATCTTTTACTGATGTTAAAAGATCATCCAGATTTGCAAGTGAGCCCTGGGCAGATACATTCATGCCTGCAAGACATAGTATAAAGAATAGTTGTGAAATAATTAAGCGTTTCATTATTTAATCTCCGTTGCAACGAGGGGAATCACAATCATGTCCGGTGCGATTTGTTCACGGGCAATCTGTAATCCCTTAGCGATATGGTTCCTAAAGGCCTCATCCTCTATGTTGACCCAACTACGAGTGGTTTGGTCCCAGACGCCATTAGTCTGGCGATCCGATGTCTGGTAAATAAGTGCAATTCGGCCTACCTTGAGGAAACTCACCTCCCGGTCTACACCATCAAGGTTAAGGGCACCACTGTAAGATTCAATAGTACGTCCGTAATCTCCCTCAATATTATAGGCATCAAGCACAGCACGAAATTTCTCAGCAGTTGCAAAATCTGCACTTTCTACCGCGGCGCGTAATTTTGATATCCGCTCATTGCGTTCATCCAACAAAAATGGCACGTCTGCTTGAATAAATGAATTCAATGATTCCAACATTTTAATCATTGTTGGTGTGATTTGGCGCTCAATAATGGCCACGTCATCGATGGACTGACGTAACTTACCCATATCAGATACCTGGGCATCCAGTTGCCTTTGCAGCAATGAATTATAGACCTTAAGACCATCTATCACCTTAAGCTGTCTTTTATATTCAGAGATCAGTTTATCAGTATCAGCTTGGGTCCCATCTATACGACCTTGAGAGGCCGCAGACCCCTCGGTTCGCTGTACACCGGCTTCTACTATTGGATCAATTTGACCCTGTGCCATTACGCTAGTTGTTAATGCTGACAGTGACAGTAACAAACAACCCTTTCTGATATGCTTGGTAATATTTAAAGTTTCCATAAGTAGTATGAACCTCCACCCACACGTTTAAATTACAAATATCTAGAAAAAACTAATTAACGATGACGTTACATTGTCTCGCTAGTAATAATTTTCTGTTTATATAAATGATGTTACAAATTAGAAGCTGGTTATTTTCAGTACCTGTAAACTAAGCGACTGGCTTTCCCTTCCGTTCTTATAATATTCAGAATTTAACAACTAATAATCACAAACATCTAACTCTTGCAGAGATATTTTATTTTAGCAACCCAATTTTTCTGATTCAGTCGATCATAAAATTAGCATGATAAAAAATAGAACCTAATCCCCGCAGTTGGGCATTCTACGTGCACATTATCACAAGTGCAATCAGCCAATTTTGCCTAGCACGACAGATAAAATTATACTAGCCAGTAATAGAAATTTTTTCTGATATTTTATTAGCAAAGAATTATGCTGCATTGCAATATATTTCTTTGCTAATTCTATAATAATAAATAGATAAAGTTGATGCAGATGAAATTAAAAAACTAAAATGCGCGGAGAATTTTTATAAGATATCTTAATAGCTTATATGAGGTTAATGATATGAAAAATCAATTTGAAGAAACACTATATGATGCACATGGTCAAAGATTTAGCATTGAAGAAATCTATTATGAACATAAGTCTGCGCACCAACACATCATAATATTTCATAATTCAAAATTTGGCAGGGTAATGGCATTGGATGGGGTAATCCAGACCACTGAAAAGGATGAATTTAT
>CAUZRI010000095.1:0-6863 GCA_963582285.1 Gammaproteobacteria bacterium
AATACCGGCATCGGCAAGCATTTTCATTTCCCTGTGAAGGCTAACACCTACCAGTTTGTCGTCCCCAGCATCTGTAGCAGCAAGTATTCTGCCGCCAGCCTCACTCAGCATCTTGAGGAATTCGCCGACTTTTGCGAGACTTTTCGTTTGGGTTTCTAGTGTTTCTGCGTCTAGATTACCGCCTCGTGACCACCATTTATTAACACCTTCTTTGTAACGTTCTGGCATGTCGCCAAACAATCCACCAGGTTGCATTGCTCGTTGATCTTCCTGTGATGCACTGGCAATACTTTCAGCGAAAAAACCCCATCCGCCAAACAAGGTGGGATTGAGATATACGGTATTGTCTACCATGGTCTTGATCAAAGCGGGCGCTTTCTCAAGATCAATAAGATAGTCACATCGCCGTGAACTCAATGGTTCCGGACATTCGCTCAGTAAGGCGGAAGATGTCACTGGCCACATATGCTCGATAAACTTCATCCCGGCATTGATGGTTTCATAGGCATCCGAGGAATGCCCAACCACAGGTAGTCCCCTGGCGTTGGCTTCTTTCATAACGTTTGCCCGCATTTCAGCCGGGACACTGGACTCCACCTTAATACCATCTACACCCAGTTCAACCAGACTGTCCATGTAATTTGAGATTTCTTCACGGGTTTCCAGTTTTTCTCCTACAGGATGTTTGCCACCCAAATCTTGTATTCGGCGACCGGTAATATACAGAGATGGGCCATCTGGATTTTCAGGATTGGAATTCATTAAGTCTTTGTAAGCCTTGATATATTCATTTGGTTCCTGACCAGTTGCATCACAGATTTCACCACAGGGACCGGTGTCCATCAGTGTGGTTAACCCATAATGCAGGCTGGCACGCTTCCAGATCGGCGCACCGGGTTGCCAGACGCGAAAGTGAACGTGAGCATCAATTAGCCCTGGTAGAATATAATTTGATCCAGCATTTATAGTCTTAGTTGCTTCCGGTAGTGATTCGCTGGAGCTTGCAGCAATAATTTTTTCAATCTTACCGTCACGTACCACCAGACCCTTAAGTGGGGTTGGCTCAGGTTCATCTGCAACCATATCCAGTAATACACCACCACGTATGACTAGTTCTGCTGGGGGAACGACAGGAGCGGGTGGCGCAATGTCCATCGTTGCAGATGAGGTTTGTGTTGATTGGGCTTGTTCATCAGAGGAACATGCTGCTAAAAAACTCAGCATTAAGAATATTAAAAAAGCTGTTATTGGTCGATGTAAATAATTCATGTTGTTCCCCCAGAGAGATGATCGATAATTAGCTGATATGTCAATTTAATCGAAAAAAATCACGTTATCACTGGCCAGAGAAGTCGTCAAGTCAGGCTAGGTCAAATACTTCAAATTTTCACAGTAGAGGATGACAGTGAGATTTTGTTGTCCGTTACAGTGGTGGAATTTGGATGACACCCCAGATAGCTCTCAGATAATGTATAGCTCGAGCAATAAATTTTGGATATTAAATCCAAAGGCTTAACCGAACTTTCGAAGTTCTTCTACTACTCGATCACCAAACTCATCCGTTGTGATCATATTCACACCACTACTTGCTTTTGAGAGATCAGACGTTGAGTACCCCTGAATAAATACACTCTGCATGGCCATCCAGATATTTCGCGATTCATCCATCATATCAAAACTCTGTTCTAACATCATAGCCACAGAGCCGATCATAGAATAAGGATTTGCAATATTCTTGCCACCAATGTCCGGTGCTGAGCCATGTGATGGTTCGTAATAGGCATTATCATCACCAATGCAAGCTGAAGGCATTAGGCCCAGAGAACCAAGTATGCCACCGCCTTGGTCACTAAGTATGTCTCCAAACATATTCTCCATGACCATCACATCAAATTGACCTGGGTTTAAACATAATAATGTCGCAGCAGCATCTACCAATATATGAATGACTTCTACCTCGGGGTATTCTTTTGCTATTTCTCCGACCACTTCATTCCAGAGGACACTGGATTTGAGGACATTGTTTTTATGTATGTTATGCAGGACTTTTTTACGTTTCATACACTGCTTGAAGGCAACATGGATGATCCGCGCTATTTGCTCTTCGTCATATTCCAATGTTTCCTTTACGTAGCGCAATCCACGGTCATTTACACCCACTTCTTTTTCACCAAAGTACAATCCACCTACCAACTCACGGATCATTAAGATATCGATGCCTTCTCCGACGATTTCAGGTTTCAAGGGAGAGAAGTGCGCAAGCCCTTTTGGTAAATATACCGGTCTGAAGTTTGCATAGGTATTTAACCATTTGCGTAAGGGTAAAATTGCACCACGTTCAGCGCGCAAATCAACAGGAATTTTTTCTGTTTCTGCATAACTCAATCCCACTGGCCCTTTCAGGATTGCATCGGCACCGGCACAAATAGTCTTGGTGGATTCGGGGAATGGATGTCCAACTTCAAAATAGGCGCTTGCGCCAAACAGTGCTTCTTCCAGTTCAAAATTTACATCGTTTCTTTGGTCAATAACTTTTAAAACCTTTATGGCTTCACGCATTATTTCAGGACCAATTCCATCACCTGGCAATACAGCAATCTTATAATTTTTCATATTTTTACCTAATGGTTCCTAACTGTTTCTATCGAATTATTATTTTACGTCTCAAGCATATATTCTGGTTCAGGATGTCGTGTTGCCTTCTCGATCCTGGAACTGAATATTAATCAGACGTAATGTTGCCTGAATTGCGGCAAACACCTGATTGGCATGGACTCCACGGGTTTTCATGTTTTTATTTGGACATTGCCAGATGATAATAGCTTCCGTCAGTGCGTTGGTCTCACCTCCCTTGGGGATGCGTACCTCAAAATCTACCAGTTTAGGCGTCTTGTATTCGTATTTTTTCAAGACCTTGTTAATGGCACTTATGAAGGCATCGAAACCACCATTGCCCGTGCCGGATGATTTATGAAGTTTATCACCCACTTTAACTTGTAGACTGACTGTGGATTCAAGATCCAGTCCGCTGGTTATGGAACAATTAACCAGGGTGACATGATTGTAGTCTTTGCTCTCCAGCACGTCGGCAATAATAAAGGGGAGGTCATCTCGTGTGATGGTTTGTTTTGAATCTCCCAATTCCACAATTCTTTGCAAGACTTTTTTCAGGTTTTCATCACTCAGGCTTAAGTCCAGTTCTTCCAAATTTTTAATCAGTGATGCTTTGCCACTTAATTTACCCAGGGCATAACTACGTTTCCGATCAAAGCGAACGGGATTTAATATGCTTTCATACAGGCCACCCTTTTGATCGCCATCGGCGTGAATGCCGGCGGTTTGAGTAAAAACATCCGTACCAACAATAGGCATGTTAGCCGCGACCCGTTTACCGGAAAAATTCTCGACCATTTTGCTTATATCAAAGATATGTTCCTCATTGATTGAGAGCTTCATCCCCATTTTATCTTTGAGGATCACGGCAATTTCTGCTACGGAGGCATTTCCAGCGCGTTCGCCGAGGCAGTTCACCGTGCAATGCACGGCATTAACCCCGGCCTTTACTGCTGCCATAACATTTGCCGTGGCAAGCCCATAGTCGTTATGCGGATGAAAATCGAAATCAGTGCCAGGATACTTGTTGACCATTTGGCTGATACTTGAATAAACGTCATCGGGTCCAAGCACACCCAGGGTGTCAGGTAATAAATAACGAGACACCCCGCTATCTTTCATGCCGTCCATCAGGCCAAAAACATAATCGGGATTATCCCTGAAGCCATTTGACCAATCTTCCAGATACATATTGACCTTAAGTCCCTTACTGAATGCGTACTCAACAGTTTTGTGGATATTAACAATGTGTTCATCCAATGTTTTTCTCAACTGCATGCGGCAATGTTTTTCACTGCCCTTGGTCAGAAGGTTGAGGGTCTTTCCACCCGTTTCGACTACCCAATCTACACTGCGGTTATTGTCCACAAAGCCCAATACCTCTACTCGATCTAGAAAACCATGCTCAGCCGCCCATTCATTAATAGTGGAGACAGCAAATTTTTCACCGGCAGAGACCTTCGCTGAGGCAATTTCTATTCGGTCTACATTGAGTTTGCCAAGCAGGGCTTTGGCGATATTGACCTTTTCATCAGGCGTAAAGGACACTCCCTGGGTTTGTTCGCCATCGCGCAGGGTGGTATCCATTAACTCGATATGTCTAGATGCAGTACTGTTCATAACCTTACTTTTGTGGTCTTAATACCCGAAAAGTTTCTTGTGTATCTTATTTAATTGTATAACCAGTTAAGCTGTGCTTTTTGTTTTTCTTCAAATGTATCGATCTTGTCGAGATGTTGTAGAGTCAAAGCCACATCGTCCAGACCTTGTAACAAGGCATCCTTACGGAATTTATCAATTTCAAACTTAATATTGATGCCGCCAGGCGTCGATACAGTCTGTGCCTCAAGGTCGATGGAAAATGCGACCCCTTCATTGGCACTGATCTCTCCCATTACTGCATCAAGTTCTGGTTTGCTAACCACTATAGGCAATATGCCATTTTTAAAACAGTTATTGTAAAAAATATCGGCATAACTGGTGGAGATAATAGTATTTATGCCATAGTCCTCAATGGACCAGGGCGCATGTTCACGGGAAGACCCGCAGCCAAAGTTATCCCCGGTTACCAGTATCCTGGTACCTTTAAAGGCAGGGTTGTTCAGTTCAAATTTAGGATCATCTGTCCCATCTGACAGATATCGCCAGTCATGAAACAGGTTAACGCCAAAGCCTGTTCGCCGAACTTCCTTTAAAAACTGTTTAGGGATAATTTGATCTGTATCGACATTACTACGATTCAGTAATGCCGCGATGTTTTTATGTTTTACATAAGGTTCCATAATATTTCTCTTATCTATTTATTTGTTAATGTTCGAATGTCTACAAACCGCCCCGCGGCAGCAGCAGCGGCGGCCATCGTAGGGGAGACCAGATGGGTACGTCCACCTTTACCCTGTCTACCTTCAAAATTACGGTTTGATGTTGAAGCACAACGTTGTTTCTCATTTAATTGATCACCATTCATGGCCAGACACATGGAGCAGCCCGGATCTCGCCATTCCCAACCTGCATCCAAAAAGATTTTATCCAGTCCTTCTTCTTCGGCTTGTTTCTTCACCATGTAAGAACCCGGTACCACCAGGGCTGTAACATTATTAGCGACAGTTGTGCCCTTGGTTACCTTTGCCGCCGCACGTAAGTCTTCTATGCGACCATTAGTACAGGATCCGATAAAGACAAATTCGATGGGTATATCGGTTATCTTAATGCCGGGTTCCAATCCCATATACTGCAACGCACTCTCACAGGCCTTGCGTTTAATCTCATCGGTAAAATCATCAGGGGAGGGTACAGCGCCATTTACACCGGTAACCTGTTCCGGCGAGGTGCCCCAGGTAACCTGGGGCGCGATATCATCGGCGTTAATGGAAATGACCTTATCAAATTCGGCACCTTCATCGGAGACGATGCTCATCCAATAGGCAACAGCCTTATCCCAATCATCTCCCTTGGGGGCAAATTCCTTACCTCTTATAAATTCAATGGTCTTTTCATCTGGCGCCACTAAACCCGCGCGGGCACCACTTTCAATGGCAAGATTGCACAGGGTCATTCTACCTTCCATGCTTAATTTTGTTATGGCACTGCCCGCATACTCGATAACGTAACCTGTTGCCCCTGCTGTACCGATATGGCCGATAATGGATAAGGCAATGTCCTTAGCGGTACAAAAATCCGATAATGTCCCTTCTATATTGATCAACATAGATTTGGCTTTTTTCGAGCGCAAGGTCTGGGTTGCCAGCACATGCTCAACTTCAGAGGTACCGATACCAAATGCCAGGGCGCCAAATGCACCGTGGGTGGCGGTATGGCTGTCACCACAAACCACGGTCATGCCAGGATGGACAAAGCCATGTTCGGGTACGACGATATGGATAATGCCATTATTGGGACTGGCCATATCGTATAGAGTGAGCTCATTCACGCGACAATTTTCGATCATTACCTCGACCTGTTTTCTTGCTATGGGGTCTTTAATAGGTAAGTCACGATCTTTGGTCGGCACACAATGGTCTAATGTTGCGAGTACCGATTCTGTCCGCCTAACCTTACGTTCTGCTAATCTAAGACCTTCGAAGGCCTGAGGGCTGGTGACTTCATGGACGAGATGTCGATCTATATAGAGTATCTGAGCCTCACCGGGAGCTTCATGCACTAAGTGTGCATCCCAGATTTTTTCTAGCATGGTTTTCTTCATCATTGTAACCCTCAAAAATATTTTACATTATCAGGTAATTAAGGCGTTTTATCACGATACCTCAACTAGTATTTTAATATGGAAGATAGTTTAGAGAAATATATAAATAACACAAATTTATATATTTCATATATTGCATAACTTTTAGGAATGAATTAAGTTATCTGCCATGGATACACAACAGATAACTGCTTTTATTGCTGTGGCAGAGACAAGTTCATTTACCCTGGCGGCTGAACGACTCTACCTTACACAACCTGCTATTAGTAAACGGATTAATCTACTAGAACAATTCTTAGGTAATCGTTTATTTGATCGCATAGGAAAGAAAATTAAGCTCACTGAGGCAGGTCAGATTTTAATGCCACACGCTAAAAAAATATTACGTGAAATTGAAGATACACGAAACGCAGTACAAAACCTGTCTCAATCCGTATCAGGCCGCCTGACTCTGGCATCTAGTCACCATATTGGACTGCATCGCCTGCCACCGGTGCTTAAACAATATTCGGGGTCATATCCAGACGTATCCATAGATATATCTTTT
>CAUZRI010000096.1:0-6820 GCA_963582285.1 Gammaproteobacteria bacterium
CTTTTTTCAGGAAGTGATGTACGCTTGTAAATTACGTCATCAATGAGACCATATTCTTTGGCTTCATCCGCATTCATAAATCGATCACGCTCTGTATCTAATTGAATAACATCTATAGGCTTTCCAGTATGATGAGACATTATTTTATTTAGTTGTTCCCTGGTTTTTAGAATTTCTTTTGCATGAATTTCTATATCACTTGCCTGTCCCTGATAACCACCCAATGGTTGATGAATCATTACGCGAGAATGCGGCTGACAAAAACGCTTATTTGTAGCGCCACCTGAGAGCAAGAGCGCCCCCATACTGGCAGCTTGTCCAACACACATAGTGCTTACATCAGGTTTGATAAACTGCATTGTGTCATATATCGCCAGACCGGCAGATACCGATCCACCGGGAGAATTAATATATAAGTGGATATCCTTATCTGGATTTTCGGATTCTAAAAACAATAATTGGGCTACAATCAAATTAGCCACATTGTCTTCTACGGGACCCACCAGAAAGACAACACGTTCTTTTAACAAACGAGAATAAATATCATAGGATCGTTCGCCACGGGAGGTCTGCTCGACCACCATGGGAACCAGATTAAGTGCCTTTATATCACTGTTTTTCATACTTTTATTTATTCGTTATTCCCTGTTAAAAATTTTAGCCAGTCTGCCCTTTATTCATTAAATCGTCAAATTTAACATTTATAGAGTTAACCGTTGCATTTTTACAAATTAAATCGATCACTTCGTCTTCCAGAATAACGCCTTCGATCTCTGATAACCTCTGTTTATCTTGATAATACCAGTTTATCACTTGCTCAGGATCTTCGTAATTTGACGCATTTTTTTCAATTAATTGTCTGACTTTTGACGGGTCAGCTTTCAATTCATGCTCGCGTATAATTTCCATGACGATTAGTTGTAGTGATACTCGCTTTTGTGCCTGTTTTTCAAAGGCAGCATGATCAGTTGGTATTTCTTGCTGTGATTTTGGATCCATACCATAAGATTTTAACTTTTCCTGAAATTCATGTTGCAAGCGATGTATTTCCTCATGTACCAGTGTCTCTGGAATTTCAATTGGATTGGTTTCTAAAAGTTTATCCATTACTGTATCTCGCAACCGAGATCGAATCGCTGTATCTGTTTCTTGCCTCATGTGATCGCTGACTTGCTTTTTAAAGGCATCTTCACCACCGTCTTCAATTCCAAATTTTTTATAAAATTCATCGTTGAGATCTGGCAACACAGGTTCCAGTATTTCATTTATAGTCACATCAAATCTAACCGGTTTACCTGATAAATTTTCCTTGTGATATCCATCTGGAAACACTAGTTCTAATGTCACCTTTTCACCAGATTTTTTTTCCACCAATCCGCTTTCAAAGCCGTCTATAAACTTATTTTGGCCCAGCTCTAAATTAAAATCTTTTGAGCTACCACCTTCAAACAATTCGCCGTCAATAAATCCTTCAAAATCTATATTAAGTGTATCGCCAGTTTTTGAAATACGATCAACTCGCTCAAGGTTTTGATGCTGTGAGCGTAATACTTCAACCATTTTTTTATAATCATCTTCATCAATTTCACATACAGGTTTATCGACCACTAATGAGTCAATACTTGAGAGCTTAACCTCGGGCATAATTTCAAATACAACAATATAACTTAATCCTTCTCCCTGCTCTGAGTTCACAGGATCGATATTTGGCCTACCTGCAGGTACTAGCTTCTCTTGCTGCAATGCCTCGTAATAACTAGACTGAACAACCTCACCAAGGACCTCTTGCCTGACCTGTTTACCATAACGGCTCTCAATGACCTTAAACGGGATCTTTCCTTTTCTAAATCCATCAATTTTTGTTCGTTTTGATAGAGATTTGAGCCGGGTCAAAACCTCATTTGAGATACGGTCTTCTGGAACGGTAACTTTCATTTCCCGTTTTAATGTCCCGGTCGACTCAACTGATACTTGCATTAAAATTTACTCGCTATAAAAAGTTTTTATAAAACAATGAGTTAATAATGGTGCGAAAGGAGAGACTCGAACTCTCACAGGTTGCCCCGCTGGCACCTAAAGCCAGTGCGTCTACCAATTCCGCCACTTTCGCATGTGTCACATAAATCCAAGTAGTGCATTCTACAAATGCAGCCAGAAACAACAACAAAATATTACATCAGCAATAAAGCTATAATGCATTAAATGGGAGGGTAATACCAAAAAGTACAGATTTTTTCGCTAGAAACACTCTTCTATAAACTGCTGACAAGTTCGTCTGCAATTTCGGGTTGTTCCACCAACGCCACGATTAATGTAAGTACAGTCTTCACCCCATTGAGCGCAAACAGTCATACATTTTTTTTCATCCTTATTAGTAGGAATTAATGATTCAGGGAAAAGCAATGTACCAGATTGTGGTTTTGATTCTTCCAATTTTTCAATATTTTGTACCAATATCATAGAGTTATCGGCAGAAATATTATTATTAATACCTTCTGTATATACCTGCGGAGTTTCTTCAGCGTAGGTAACAGTAGGAAACAACACATACAATATAAAAATTATGCAGTATATGCTTGGGTAATTGTTAGTATTTCTAATCATGATGAGTAATTGTTCAGACTATTAAAAATATAACAAGTTTCAGTAAAAATGTAATAAATTTTGATGCCATTAAGAAGCTTGGAATTTTTCTACAAATTTACTACTACATTTATCCAATTGATAAATAGGAACTGGATCTGTCAATCCCTTAAGCTTAATCATCGTTGGTTGATAATATGTCAACGCAGGATCAGAATCGACAAATTGAGGAATCTATAATCTCTAATGCACACATACATGCTTGAGTCGCCATATTATCACAATCAAATATGGCCATTAATCCATCACCACCAAATTTGTCTATATATCCTCCAAATTTGTGCACTTTATCTACCTGCATACCAAGGTGATTACTTAGTCCATTGAATAGCGTTTCTAATTCAATTTCATGGGATAGAGAAGTAAATCCTCTAATATCAGTAAACATGATACAGACATTATTCTGCTACTAATACAGTTTGTATACTATCTGTCATCTCTTTACCGCCAAGGTCACGATTATTATTTTGCATCAATCCAGATACAAGACTTTTAACTATAAACTACATTTGATAAAACAATTCATCAAAAAAACACAAAACATTTAGAAAGTATTAATTACTATTTTATATTTTTGCTAGTTATTGACTCTCACCTTTTTATCTTAATTCGTCTAGTACATCCTCATCACCAGAAAGTACAAATGATTCTTCACGTAAAGGTGGAGCACATGGCGCACCGCCATAAAATCGAATAATGACATCACAACTTGGGCTACAGGCAGGTGAAAAATAGATACAAATTCTTTCGTTTTGATATTCATCGTCTGATAATAATGCCATATCAGACGGATCCTCTGATTTCATCTAGGCATCAAGAAACTGCTCTTTCAGCTTGTTGAGCATGCCCTCTTGTTCTATCTGGGTTTCTGAGAAAATAACTCTTTGCCATTGCATTCTGTAGCTCCTGGTGCGTTTATCAATTTAGGAATTTGTTAGATAGCATTTAAGTGTCAATGATACATTTGCCTAGGAAATGTATAAATTAAGTAATACTTCGATAAAAATATACTTATATGATGTACTTATTGCTTATTAAAGTCGAATTAGTGGACTGAGAAAATTATCTGCAGCGCCAAATATACTTTTTAGAAATGAGAAAACTGCTTTTCTAACGATTTTAGACGCATACTTAAAGCTATCGGCCTATGGACTAACGATACTTTCCTATTTACTTAAATTTGCCCCTACGCCAGTCATAGAACGTACAAATTGATCGCTAAACGCTGCCCGCTCAGATATTGCATTTTGGCTTTTATCTAATAACGACACTACATATATACAAATCATTCCCGCACTCATGGAAAACAAAGCCGGATATTTATAAGGAAATATAGCCTCTTCATTACCAAAAATATCTACCCAAACTATTGGCCCCAGAATTACCAGGGTAACGGCAGTTATTAGACCAATCCATCCACCCACTATCACACCTCGCGTGCTGGTTTTCTCCCAGAACATTGAGAAAAATAAAACTGGAAAATTTGCGCTCGCCGCTATTGCAAAAGCAAGGCCTACCATGAATGCAATATTTTGCTGCTCAAACAATATCCCTAGTAAGATCGCCGCGACACCCAGCCCGACCGTTGCCAGCCTGGAGACCATCACTTCTTTGCGTTCATCAGCCTTACCGCCTTTTATGCAGTTTGCATATAAATCATGCGAAAAGGCTGCTGCTCCCGCAAGGGTTAACCCAGATACCACGGCCAATATTGTGGCAAAAGCTACAGCGGATATAAATCCAAGTAATATATCGCCTCCCAAAGCTTTGGAGAGGTGTACTGCTGACATATTATTACCGCCTAGCAAAGCACCGGTTTCATTCATAAATTCAGGATTATTTGAGATAAATACAATTGCGCCAAAACCGATAACAAAGGTAAGAATGTAAAAGTAACCAATAAAACCTGTCGCATAAAAAACAGAACGTCTTGCTTGTTTTGCATCAGGAACGGTAAAAAATCGCATTAATATATGTGGTAATCCAGCCGTTCCAAACATCAATGCCAAGCCCAAAGAGATGGCAGAAATCGGGTCCGATACCAGTGTACCTGGCGCCATGATTGCTAGACCCTTTTCATGTATATCTACTGCCTGACTAAACATGTTATTTATTGAAAAATCAAGATTGTATAAGACAAGAAAGGCAAGCAATGTTGCGCCGAAAAGGAGCAAAAATGCCTTGATTATTTGCACCCAGGTGGTCGCCAACATACCGCCAACACTCACATAAATTACCATCAATATACCCACTAATACCACAGCCACTTCATAAGGCAGACCAAATAGTATTTGCACGAGTTTTCCAGCACCTACCATTTGAGCAATCAGATATAAAAGAATTACAGCCAGGGAACCACAGGCAGCCAATAATCGAATAGGTCTTTGTTGTAATCTATAAGAAACAACATCAGCAAAGGTATATTTGCCCAGGTTTCTTAATCTTTCTGCAATTAAAAACAGGATTATGGGCCAACCAACGAGGAATCCTATGGAATAAATTAACCCATCAAACCCCGAGGCAAATACTAGCGCAGAAATTCCTAAAAATGACGCAGCAGACATATAGTCACCTGCAATGGCTAATCCATTTTGGAACCCTGTAATTTTACCACCTGCAGCATAATATTGACTTGCGGTTTGCGTACGCTTTGATGCCCAATAGGTGATAGCCAAAGTCGCGGAGATAAAGATTAGAAACATTACCACTGCAGTGACATTAATATCCGTTAACATGGTCATTTATCTCCCTGATTCTCGACGAGGCTGTCGACATGCACCTGAGATGCATCGACAACATCTACCAGTAACTTATCAAATATTGTATTGGCACGGTAAACATAAATCCCAGTAATAATAAATGTAAATAGAATTACGCCAAGGCCGATAACAATACCCCATGTAACAATTCCACCATCACTGACAGGTATACCAAATAGAGCAGGAGAAAACGCGATTACTAGTATAAAACTGTAATATACAATCAAAATCATAACCGCTAGCGTCCAGCTTAACCTAGTACGCTGACTTATTAGATCATTAAATTTGACGTTATTTCGAATATGGTCATAGTGTTGCTTGCTCATTCTCCCCCCAAGGTCAATAAACACGTTCTATATGTTTATTTATAAGCCAATTTTTTTAGCGTAATATTTGTATATTACATTTTTATGTATTTAAATGTTACCTGAAAACTACAAAGAAGGAATAAATTATTGTAATCGTTTGTAATGATAACGTAAAAAAGATTATTACATAATAAATCTGAAATTTCTTACATATGCTAAATACTCGCAAAATTAACCAAAGAGACAGGAAGCGCTATTAAACTAAAACTATGCAAAACAAACAGAAGTTAATTTTTCATATTGGCGCGCCAAAAGTCGCCTCGTCAACAATCCAACAATACCTAAAGCAAAATGCCTTTAAATATTATGATGAAGGTGTATTAATCGTCGACAAAAATTTGGAGTTTATCTCGCCCAAAAAAAGAGACCCTGAACTGGGTGCAGCGGTGATTATCAAGGAGCTTCTTAACGACGAATGCTCCATAAAAACTATCGTATCAAAATTAATAAAAATATCCGAGAAAGCTGCAGAGCTCAAACTTAACAAACTGGTATTTTCTGTTGAGAATTTATCTCCCTTTGAAGAAAAAAGACGAGAGCTTATGGGGGAATTATTTAACCAACTGCATAATGAATTTGATTTTACAATTATTTATTACATTCGCAGGCAGGACGAATGGCTGGAATCTGCCTGGAAACAATGGTCGCTAAAAAAGCATAACCGGCCTTTTCATATCTGGATCTGTGCATGTGTAGAACGTGGTTGGCCAAATTTTTGGGAAGCGGCAAAGTTTTGGAGTGATATAGTAGGTAAAGATAATTTTCTGCTGGGTGTGCTCCATCAACCTGTTCTTAAAAATGAATCCATCATTTCAGACTTTTGTCATAAAGCTGATATTAAGGAATTTGAACTCAAAGAACCTATTATGGCTAATCCCATGCTCGATCCTGACTTATTAAGCTTTATTCATCGCCACAGTGAAACAATACTTACGGATGATTATGATACATGGCTAAACGGTGAGCTGACTCGATTGGGGATAGGTGTCGCGAAGAAGGGTATACGATTTTTAAATGATCAAGAAAGAGATTATATTCTTAACTTCTTTA
>CAUZRI010000097.1:0-6752 GCA_963582285.1 Gammaproteobacteria bacterium
AAGAACACCAGGTTTGTCGGTTGCTGGTCCAAGTGTTGCAATAATTTTAGTCCTACGCATATAGTAATTAATATTCTGTTTCTGTGGATTTCCATGCCAGTGCACATTCTTCCAGTATGGCAATGGCTGGTAGGGTTTTGCCTTCAAGAAATTCGAGAAATGCACCACCTGCAGTAGTGATATATGAGATATCAGCGCCAATATTAAATTTTGAAATGGCGGACAATGTATCGCCCCCTCCTGCCACTGAAAACGCCTTACTATTAGCGATGCCCGTACCTATTAATTCGGTACCTCGGCTGTATTGATCAATTTCAAATACACCCACTGGTCCGTTCCAGATAATGGTTTCTGAATTTGTGATTGCATCTAAATATGCTTTTGTCGTCTCAGGACCAATATCCAGTATAAGATCGTCCTCAAGAATCTCTCCTATGGTCTTGGTAATCGCTGTAGTATTTTTATCTAATGATTTTCCACACACAACATCAGTTGGTAAAGGAATATCTTTACCTTGTAGTTTTGCCATATCTAATATTTCGGTTGCGGTAGTAAGCAGGTCATTTTCACACAATGATTTTCCAATGTTTACTCCCGAGGCCTTCATAAATGTATTCGCTATTCCTCCACCTACTATTAACTTATCTACTCTGGTCAGTAAAGATTTAAGTACGCCGAGTTTTGAAGAAACCTTGGACCCTCCTACAATTGCTATTAATGGATGGGCAGGGTTTTTAAATGCAGTTGTAAGCGCATCAATTTCTTTTACCATTAATGGTCCTGCACAAACAACCGGGGCGTATTTTGCAACCCCATAAGTTGATGCGTGAGATCGGTGGGCTGCGGCAAACGCGTCATTTACAAATACATCACACATGGACGCCATCTTTCGTGACAGTTTTTCGTCGTTAGTCGTTTCTCCACATTGAAAACGGACATTTTCTAGCAGTATTACTCTATGCTTCGACCCATGATTTATCCGCGTCCAATCTGTAACAAATTTAACTTCTACACCGAGGAGTATAGACAGTGCTTTTGAAACAGGCGACAGGCTACAATTTTCGTCAAACTTACCTTCAGTGGGCCTCCCCAGATGAGACATTAAAATGATATTGCCACCAGCATTCAATATCTTTTTAATTGTGGGTAGCGATGCCTGTATTCGTGTGTAATCGAGAATGTTTCCATTCAGTATAGGAACGTTGAAATCTACTCGGACCAGTATTTGTTTGCCTGACAGTTGAATATCATCTAGCGTCGTAAAGAGAGTTTTATTTGACATTCTTGCAACTTATTTTGCGTTCATTAATGCAAGAGTAGTGTCGAGCATGCGATTTGAAAAACCCCATTCGTTATCGTACCAGGCAACAACTTTGACGAGTTTGTTTTCTATTACTTTTGTAAGCGCTGCATCATAGGTTGAGGAGGCTGGGTTGTGATTAAAGTCAATGGAAACCAGAGGTTCTTTATTATAATCAAGAATTCCTTTTAGTTGTCCATTGCTGGCATCTTTTACTAATTTATTAATCTCTTCTACGGAAGTGTCACGATCTGATATAAAACTCAAATCGACCATGGATACGTTGATGGTTGGTACTCTTACTGCAAATCCGTCGAGCTTGCCATTCAGTTCGGGTAATACCAGACCCACTGCAGTCGCCGCACCAGTACTGGCCGGTATCATGGACATGGTTGCCGAGCGGGCGCGGCGTAGGTCTGGATGATAAACATCAGTCAGTACTTGGTCATTCGTATATGAATGAATGGTCGTCATAATACCACTGACAATACCAATACCTTCGTGCAGCACTTTGGCCAATGGGGCCAGGCAATTAGTTGTACACGATGCATTGGAGATTACAGTATGTGATGAGGTCAATACGTCATGGTTAACGCCATAAACCACGGTTGCATCAATGTCTTTGCCGCCCGGTGCAGATATAATTACTTTACTGGCACCTGCCTGGATATGTTTGCCTGCCTTTTCTTTGCTGGTAAAAAAACCAGTTGATTCGTGTACCACCTCTACACCAAGGTCACCCCATGGAAGATTGGCTGGGTCCCGTTCGGACAATACTCGAATTTTGTCGCCATTTACAATCATGTAGTCGCCATCCACCTCTACGGTTCCTGGAAATTTTCCGTGAGCTGTATCATAACGGGTCAGGTGAGCGTTAGTTTCTGCGTTACCCAGATCATTGATAGCAACAATCTGAATTTCATCCGTTCGACCGGATTCATACAATGCTCTTAAGATGTTCCTGCCGATTCTCCCATATCCGTTGATACCAATTTTTATTGCCATTTATAAACTCCAGTTAGTTTTTAGATTAAATAAATTTAAAGATTGTCTTTGATTATGTTAATTAAGTTTTCAGTGTTTATATTGAAATGATCATATACATCATCTGCTGGTGCAGACTCTCCGAAACCTGGAACGCCGAGAATGTCACCATCCAAGCCTACATATTTTCGCCAATAGTCCGGTATACCCGCTTCAACCGCTATTCTTTTTCGGCATTCCCCTGGTAAGACAGTGTTTTTGTAAGCGTCATCCTGTGCGTCAAATATATCTGTTGATGGCATGGACACAACCCGGATATTGTACTTTTCCTGGTCAAAACTTTTTGCGGCCTCCAACGCAATGCCAATTTCAGAACCGGTAGCAATTATAATTACGTCAGGAATTTCACTGCCCCCTGAAAGAATGTAGGCCCCACGAAAAATATTTTCGATCTGCTCTTTGTTACGTTCTACATGATTGAGGCTTTGCCTTGATAATAACAGTGATGTGGGGCCATTTTTATTCTCTATGGCATGGGCCCAGGCAATGGCAGTCTCAACAGTGTCACAGGGACGCCAGGTTGACATGTTAGGTATCATCCGCAGAGTAGCTGCTTGCTCGACGGCCTGATGTGTTGGTCCGTCCTCACCTAGTCCGATAGAGTCGTGGGTAAAGACATAGATATTACGTTGTTTCATCAATGCGGCCATTCGTAAAGCGTTACGAGCGTATTCAGAAAAAATCAGGAATGTGCCACCATAGGGAATGAAACCTCCATGTAATGCAATGCCCGTATTAATTGCGCACATAGCAAATTCTCTTACCCCATAATAGATGTAATTTCCTCCAGGATTTTCAGTAGTATTATTGGTGGATCCTGACCAAAGCGTCAGGTTTGACGAAGTGAGGTCAGCAGAGCCACCAATTAACTCAGGTAATTCAGGACCATATGCATTGAGTGAATTTTGAGATGCCTTGCGTGATGCAATAGTCTCGGCTTTTTCATTTGCATTATTGATGTATCTTAAAACCGTTTTATTCCAGTCGTCAGGAAGATTTCCCTGTACCCTGCGCTGAAATTCCCCTGCCAGATCAGGATATTTCTCCTGGTAGTCATCAAATTTATTATTCCAATCTTTTTCATTCCTTACACCTCGGTCGCGGGCATCCCATGCATTGTAATATTCATCGGGAATTACAAAAGAATCATATTTCCAGTCCAGGGTTTTTCTAACCAAATCTACTTCATCAGCACCCAGGGCCGCCCCATGAGACGATGCTTTGCCCTGTTTGTTAGGTGAGCCCCATCCTATAATGGTTTTACAACAGATAAGACTGGGTTTATCTACGACTGCCCGTGCTTCTTTAATAGCGGCAGATATTTCCTCCGGATTATGACCGTCTACGTCTTGTATTACATGCCATTGGTATGATTCAAAACGCTTTGTAACATCTTCTGTAAACCAGCCAGTTATCTCACCATCAATGGATATGCCATTACTGTCATAGATTGCAATGAGTTTGCCCAGTGCCATTGAGCCAGCAAGGGAACATGCTTCGTGGGAGATGCCTTCCATGAGGCAGCCATCACCGACTGTGACATAGGTGTAATGATTAACTATGTCCAGTTCATCTCGGTTGAATTGAGCTGCCAGGGTTTTTTCAGCAAGCGCCATACCAACAGCATTAGCGATGCCTTGCCCCAGTGGGCCGGTAGTAGTTTCAACGCCCGGCGTATAACCATACTCAGGATGCCCTGGTGTTTTGGAGTGTAATTGCCGGAAACTTTTTATGTCATCTAAAGACAAATCATATCCGCTTAGGTGTAATAGAGAATATAGCAACATGGAACCATGCCCATTGGACATAATAAACCGATCTCTATTAACCCATTTAGGGTTAGTCGGATTATGGTTTAAATAATCATTCCACAAGACCTCAGCAATATCTGCCATACCCATGGGCGCACCTGGGTGACCTGAATTTGCCTTTTGTACAGCGTCCATGCTTAAAACACGGATTGCATTCGCCATTTCATGCCTGTTTAGCATGTTTATCTCCATTATTTTTGACTTTAGGTCATTAATTAATTCATTTTTGGGTTGTACCCAGTCCCACATTCACCCGGAGGACCAGGTCCTTATGAGGTATTGCTAACAGATATCGTCGGCATTTATCAATTGTCAAATTCTGAGAGGCGGGCTTTCCCTGCATCACAGGGTTATATATTGTCGCTCAGGTGCACTCTATGAGCAAGTCTGTAAGCTTATTCTTTCCATTTTATTGAGCATCCCATGCTGGAAAACTGCTGATTTGGTCCTATGCCTGTTTTAGCAATTTGCTTCATGGCCTCAAACATATCCCGTTCTGCTTCAGAATTTATGTTTGATGGTGTGGTTTCGTCCAGTCGCCCTCTGTATTGTAATTCCAGATCGGCGTTATACCCAAAAAAGTCGGGTGTACATATCGCACCGTAGGCCTTGCTAATATCCTGTGTCTCATCAAGGAGATAGGGAAAAGAATAATTCATGTCAATGACGATTCTTTGCATATTTTCATATGAGTCTTCAGGAAAAGACGCAATATCATTTGGCATGATGGCAATACTATTGATGCCATGACTTAATAATTCTGTGGTATCGCGAACCAGTAATGACTGGATAGCTTTAACATAGGGACAATGATTACAAATGAACATGATTAATGTACCATTTTCACCTCGGGCTTTTTCAAGCGACCACATATCGCTATCTGTCCCTAATAGATTAAAATCTATTGCCTTGGCCCCGAATTCACATGCCGGAGGTTGCATTAATGCCATTTTTGCCTCATTTTTAGATGGTTAATGTATTTTTAAATTCAAGATTTTACATTCGAACTTCAAAAAATTGACAATTTTAGAGTATAGTATTGTCCTTTTTCTATATTAACATTATCTGTAAGGATTAAAATTATGCAGAAGAGTTGTCTATTCACTTCTGAGTCAGTGTCAGAAGGACATCCTGATAAAGTAGCAGATCAGGTTTCAGATTCAGTACTGGATGCACTGCTCGCTCAAGATCCTGCTTCGAGGGTGGCATGCGAGACGATGATTAACACGGGCATGGTGGTTCTTTCAGGTGAAATCACATCCAATGCAACGGTGGATTACACAGAACTTACTCGTAATACCATTCGTGAAATAGGTTATACCTCATCTGAAATGGGATTTGATGCTGATACCTGTGCGGTTCTTTTATCGCTTGATAAACAATCAGTTGATATTGCTCAGGGTGTCAACGAAGGTCAGGGTCTGGATCTGGATCAGGGGGCAGGCGACCAGGGATTGATGTTTGGATATGCTTGTAACGAGACGAATGTTTTAATGCCATTCGCTATTACCTATGCGCATCTATTGGTAAAAAAACAATCTGAGGTACGTAAAAGTGGTTTATTGCCATGGCTAAGGCCAGATGCAAAATCACAGGTAACCGTGGTATACGAAGATGGGGAGCCTACATCTATTGATACAGTTGTATTGTCTACCCAGCATGGCGTAGACGTTGAACACAAAGATTTATCCGATGCAGTAATAGAAGAAATTATCAAACCCGTATTACCAGAAAACATGATTACAACTGAGACACGGTTTTTGGTAAATCCTACTGGTAGGTTTGTAATCGGTGGACCGGTAGGGGATTGTGGATTAACAGGCAGGAAGATTATTGTGGATACATATGGTGGTTCTGCGCATCATGGTGGCGGTGCCTTCTCAGGTAAAGACCCCTCCAAAGTAGATAGATCGGCCGCATATGCAGGACGTTATGTAGCAAAAAATATCGTGGCAGCAGGTTTGGCCGACAGGTGTGAAGTGCAGTTGGCGTATGCTATCGGCGTAGCAGAGCCGGTTAGTCTCATGGTCAATACGTTTGGGACCAGTAAAATTGATGAAGATACTATTGTTTCTTTGATCAGGGAGCATTTTGATCTTCGCCCGAAGGCAATTATCCAAACCTTGGATTTGTTGCGACCGATATATAAGCAAAGTGCAGCTTATGGTCATTTTGGCAGGGAAGATGTTCAATTCCCTTGGGAAGTTACAGATAAGGCAGATGCGCTTAGAGATGCCGCTGGACTGACAAATGCGGCCTGAAGCCTAGGGCACCTTAGTACTAGAAAAAATAATCTTTGGAGTCTATACTTCCCCGCCCCGGTTTTCATTTCAGGGGATTAAAAGTCGATCAACACATCTGAGGAGCGCTGCGACGGTATACCCGCCAGGCTTGGATGTGCGATAAATCTTTAAAACGGCGCTCGCTTAAATTGTTAGGAGGATAACAAGATGAGCGTAGCCAGCCAGTCTATGTTTACAGATTACCATGTTGCTGACATGGCCCTATCACCATGGGGCCATAAAGAAATTCGTATAGCTGAAACCGAAATGCCGGGTCTTATGGCAATTCGCGAAGAATATGCCGGAACCCAACCC
>CAUZRI010000098.1:0-6744 GCA_963582285.1 Gammaproteobacteria bacterium
TCAAAAAAAAATTTATCCCCACACTTCACGGGCAGTATTGACTACCAATTCTAATTTAGCCCATTGGTCGTCCGGGGTTATATTATTGCCATGAACGGTACTGGAGAATCCACATTGGGTACTCAAACACATATTCTCCAGGGGCATAAACTTTGCGGCTTCATTAATACGTTCTATAAGTTCGGACTGTGGTTCCAATTGTGGCAGTTTGGATGACACGATACCCAGTACCACTGTTTTATTCTTGGGTACATATCTAAGCGGCGCGAAGTCACCAGAGCGTTCATCATCATATTCCAGGAAATAGGCATCCACGTTCATTTCATTAAACAAGACCTCCGCAACAGGGTCGTAACCACCCTGGGCAAACCAGGTGCTTTGAAAATTACCACGGCATAAATGTACACCTACAGTTAAATCTTCGGGACGATTATCGATTACATCATTAATTAAAGCTGCATAGGTTTTTGGAAGTTCATTGGGGTCATCACCGCGTTCAACCGCTGCCGCCCGCATTTCCGGGTCACATAAATAGGCGAGGTTGGTGTCATCCATTTGTATATAGCGACACCCGGCCTTATATAGCGCATTTATTTCGTCACGGTAACATTGGGCGAGGTCTTCAAAAAAAACGTCTAGATCAGGATAGGATTCGATATCAATCGCAGCCCTACCTCCCCGGAAGTGGATCATGGTTGGAGAGGGGATCGATACCTTGGGTGTATGGTTAGCATTTGCTTGTAGAAAGTTAAAATCATCCACCTGAATATTACGAGCATGACGTAGTTTCCCTGTTACGCTCAGGGTAGGCGGGGTAAAACCGACTTTTTCTTTGGCGTCCGAACTTGCTTCAATATTTCCTGCGACGGTTACACCATCGAGTTTTTCCAGAAAATCCAGGTGAAAATATTCTCGTCGAAACTCACCATCAGTGACCACTTGCATACCAATAGACTCAACTTGTTTAATTTCTTCAATAATTGCGCTATTTTCCACGCCACGTAGTTCCTCTGAACTTAGCTCACCCTTTTTAAATTTTGTTCGAGCCTCCAATACCGAGACAGGACGCAATAAACTGCCTACCTGTTCAGCTCTAAAAGGGGGATTGACTTTTGACATGGCTAATATTCTCCTTTCACTTCCAAATAATTAATAATTGTAACAAGGTTACCTTAGGAATCGCGCCTTGCCAACGGTGTAATCCAGGGAGATAAAACTCTCAATATTCCTTGCAATCTCAGGAACAGTGCAACCTGGATTGATACAATGATCACTGGATCTGAGCTTGGCTTATCAAAAACCCCTGTTTATTTTTCAAAGCCAGGTTTGTAATATTTCAGTCTCAATTACGTTTAATAAAGGTGGTTGTAACTCAAGTTTTTACAAATCTGGATTAACGTTAGGTGGTGCCGTAATTTCTTGATTCTTTTATTAGAATAAAACTCGAATATACGGTCATATCTCATTGACTCGTTATAGGTAAAAGTAATTACTAATTAAAGGGTTACGAAACCATGAGCTACGTAGAGTTGTATTTATAGTCTTTAGTGAATATGTGATTGCATTCTCAGAATATTTATATGAAATTATATATACTTACATAATCTATTTAAATTAATAGGTGAAATTGTGAACAAGTTAACACAATATTTTAAATCTATATTACTACTAACAGTTTTAATGTTATCGGCATGTAGTTATTTTCCAACCGCAGAAGATAGGGCTAATGTACCTGAGATTCTGACTATCTTTCCTGATGGTTCCATGCGTTTAATGGGGAGACTGGTACCTGAAGAAGATATTATTATTTATGATGATGGGTTCGGTGGAGAAAAAGCTGCTATTAAGGTTAGATTAGAACCTCTTCATCCGGCGTTTTATCGTGACTCAATAATCGTTAAGCGGTTAGATAACGAAAGGATTGCAAATCAATAATTAAGATACTTGATCAGTCGTCGCATTTTTGCTGCTTAATCTCGTAAGCTCTGAACGCGACATCTTGTAAGTTTTATATCTACAATATATCTAGTATAGATTCATATCGTTGTTTTCAATCAACAATAATCGCTACTAAATCTTAAACTTTTTTATGTAGTTCAATTCAGTCAGTCAGGATTTGTTGAAACATCCATGTTGAATTGGGTGGGAAAATCAGAAAATAAATTTAATTATGCTGGTTCTGATTGACGCGATGCGCGTTTACGTTCGTGTTCCTTCAGTTTTTTCTTACGTAGTCGAATTGAGGCGGGAGTAATTTCAACCAGCTCATCGTCATTAATAAATTCCAGCGCACGCTCCAATGATAGATTCAAAGGAGGGGTCAGCAGGATGTTTTCGTCTTTACCTGCAGCACGGATATTTGTAAGTTGCTTTCCTTTAATGACATTGACTATCAGATCATTTTCCCGGGTGTGCACACCAATAAGCATACCTTCATAAACCTGGGTACCATGACCGATAAGCATTTGACCGCGTTCTTGAAGATTAAACAGGGCAAACCCTACGGCCTTGCCCAGAGAATTGGAAATCAACGCACCATTTTTTCGCTGATTTTGAATTGATTTTTTATAGGGTCCATAGTGATCAAATACATGATATATCAATCCTGTACCGGCAGTTGCTGTCAAATAATCAGTACGAAATCCAATGATGCCTCGGGCCGGGATCATATAATCCAGACGTACTCGACCTTTTCCATCAGGACTCATATCCAGTAATTCGCCTCCTCGGTTGCCAAGCATTTCCATTACCGCACCTTGATAGGGTTCTTCCAAATCCACAGTCACTTGTTCATAGGGTTCACACTGAACGCCATCTATCTCCTTGAAAATAGCCTCAGGTCGTGACACGCTAAATTCATAACTTTCTCGCCGCATAGTTTCTATCAGTATTGATAAATGTAATTCACCACGGCCTGACACCTTCAGCTTGTCAGGATCATCCGTTTCTTCAACTCTAAGTGAGACGTTGTGTTTTATCTCGCGTAATAGCCGTTCACGTATTTGCCTGGAGGTGACGTATTTTCCTTCAGTACCACTAAAGGGTGAATCATTTATTTGGAATGTCATGGTGACGGTAGGCTGATCTACAGTAAGAGGATCCAATTGTTCCGGAGTATCAGGGTGGCAGAGGGTATCAGAGATGTTTAATTCGTCAATGCCGCATATTGCGACAATGTCACCTGCCGATGCTGAATCAATTTCGATCCGTTCTATACCCAATAATCGAAAGATTTTAAGGATACGACCTTTTTTAATTTCCCCGTCGGATTTTACAATTGCTACAGGTGAGTTCTTGTTAATATTTCCACGTGCTATGCGACCAATACCAATCATGCCAACATAGTTATTATAATCAAGCGCGCTAATTTGAAGTTGAAAAGGACCGTCAACGTCAACCTTTGGTGGTGGGACAAATTCAATGATTGCATTAAACAACGGGTTCATGGTGTCCTCAATATGTTCAATATCAACGCCACTTTGACCAAACTTAGCTGATGTGTAGATGATGGGAAAATCCAGCTGTTGGTCAGATGCCCCAAGTCGATCGAACAGGTCAAACGTCCGGTTCAATGCCCAATCTGGACGGGCACCGTCACGGTCTATCTTGTTAATGACGACGATAGGGCTTAACCCTCTGGCCAGGGCCTTTTGCGTTACAAACCGGGTCTGTGGCATGGGTCCATCGACCGCATCAATTAATAATAAAACTGAGTCTGCCATGGAGAGTACTCGCTCAACTTCACCGCCAAAATCGGCATGACCTGGCGTATCAATAATATTGATTCTGTAGCCATTCCAGTCCAGTGCAGTATTTTTTGCCAGAATGGTGATGCCGCGTTCCTTTTCCAGGTCATTTGAATCCATTATTCGCTCTGTCATTTCTGAGCGGGCACTAAATGTGCCGGATTGTCTAAGTAATTGGTCAACCAGCGTAGTTTTTCCGTGATCTACGTGGGCAACAATTGCGATATTTCGAATTTTGTCGGTCATATTAGTCTGTTCGTAAAAGGGCGCGGATTATACATGAATCAGGATACATATATATAATGTATAAATTGTGTAGTACTTATTGTCTCCAGGGCATCTACATAAAAATATATCCAAGATATTTGCAAAAACCTGAATTTTTGGTCTATTCTAATCTTTGAAATGCAGTAATTTGATGTAAAGGTAGTATTATGAACGTATCTTTTTGTCCTGCCATCCGCATAACCGACTGCATCATCAACAATTAATCAATACTGGGAGGGGGATTGAGTATGAGTAGTGGTATTGTTAAGTGGTTTAATAATGCAAAAGGGTTTGGCTTCATTGAGCCTCAGGGTGGTTGGGATGATATATTTGTACACTATTCATCCATAAAATCTGAAGGGTATAAAACCTTGAATGAGGGACAAAAGGTGACATATGAGTCTGAACAAGGACCCAAAGGCTTTCACGCAACGGAAGTGATGATTCAGCAAGACGGTTCGTTATAAAAGTCAGCTAATAATATTCATGTCGTTTAGGATTAACCCCGCGTTTGCGGGGTTTTTTGTAAATTAACTATTCATCAGGATCAGGAACTATTTATGGCAATGTGGGAACAGGTATTGCTTGGTATTGGTGCCTTCATAATTTTATTTATGTTCTGGCCTGGCGCTAAAGCTGCAATGCAAAGAAGCAAAGAAGCCGAAAATCCAGACTGGGTGGGTGCATTGATACCAATAGGGTTAGTGGTTCTCTTTGTGGTTTTTTTAATTTTTATGGCACGAAACTAGACTATTGGAAACTATGACTGGTTGTAATGACATCATTGAGTATTGGTTTGGTTCAGCTACAGAAAATCTGCAGGTCATGGCTGAACAATCCAGTTTATGGTGGAAGAAGGATCCAGAAATTGATACACATATTAAAGATCAATTTGAATTATATTTATTTAAATTGATAAATGGGGAGCTTGATGGTTGGCGCGGGGAACCCCATGGCTACCTGGCCATGATGATATTGGCCGACCAGTTTTCCCGAAATATGTATCGCGATACAGCAAATAGCTTTGCAACCGATGTTCTTGCAGTATCACTTAGTCTTGAAGGGATTGAAAATAAAAAAGACATTGATTTGCGACTGGTTGAAAGGATTTTTTTCTATATGCCCTTGATGCATGCAGAATCCCTTGATATGCAGGATAAGGCACTAAGGTTATTTGAAAAGATTGTAGATCTGGCCTCAGATGAGGAGAAAAAATCATTTCAGGCAAATCTTGATTATTCCAAACAACACCGAGATATTATCTTCAGATTCAAACGCTTTCCCCATAGAAACAGAATCCTGGATAGGCAATCCACAGAGGAAGAAATTGAGTTCCTGAAACAGCCAGGGTCGTCTTTCTAAAATTAATAGACAAGATTTGCAAGATTAAAAAATTTCTTGATTAAGAATTGTCATTCTGGCGAAAATTAGTATCTAAAAATATTGATCCTCATGCTGGGGGTTTCGTTATAAAATCGAATGCTGGCTTTTTTCTAACATCAGAAATAGAGTAATAAATTGAGATTAATTAAAATACTGTATTTCTGGAGTTAAGAAAAATCTAGATCTTCACAAACATCTTATAAATCATGTTAATCCTGTCAATTAAAAAACTTACTCCTGTTACATACCAATGTTGGAGTTAGGAACAGTAATCCAGACCTGATACAATTCGCAAAATTAGGAACCAACAAAGCAGGAGCATAATGGAAGTCGTCTCAAAAAAAGAAGTCTACGATTTTAATAAACTACAAAAACGCTTACGCAGAAATGTTGGCAGCGCAATTGAAGACTTTAATATGATTGAGGAGGGCGACCGCATCATGGTTTGCCTCTCAGGTGGTGCAGATTCCTATACCATGTTAGATATCTTACTCAGCTTGCAACGTAGCGCTCCAATAAAATTTGAACTAATTGCAGTTAACCTTGACCAGAAACAACCAGACTTTCCAGAACATATTTTGCCGGACTACCTTGAAAATCTTGGTGTTCAATATCATGTTCTGGAAAGAGATACCTACAGTATTGTTAAACGAGTAGTCCCTGAAGGTAAAACCATGTGCGGGCTTTGTTCGCGATTAAGACGAGGGATATTATATCGATTTGCGAAAGAACAAGGGTATACCAAAATTGCCCTGGGACATCATCGGGACGATATCATCGAGACGCTGTTCTTAAATATGTTTTATGGAGGTAAGTTAAAGGCTATGCCGCCAAAACTGTTGAGTGACGACGGTGCGAACACCGTAATTCGTCCCATGGCCTACAGCAAGGAAAGTGATATTAAACACTATGCAAGCGTTAAAGACTTTCCAATCATTCCATGCAATTTATGTGGATCGCAGGATCATTTGCAACGTCAGGCAATGAAGCATCTATTAAATGATTGGAACAAGAAATATCCTGGACGGGTCGAAACTATTTTTGCAGCGATTCAAAATGTTGTGCCATCACATTTGGCCGATTTCAATTCATTTGATTTCAAGACTCTCGGTAATACTGAACAACCTAATTCTGACGAAACAAATAGTTTATTGTCTTGAAGACCCGCCCATGATATTTAAATCTTTAAGGAATTAGTCGTGCCTGATTATTCATTCGTACAAAAGATAATTATTTATGCCATTCCAATTCTGTTTGCCATAACAGTGCATGAAGTCGCTCATGGTTGGATCGCAAGTAAGTTGGGAGATCAAACTGCCAGGATGATGGGTCGATTAACCTTAAATCC
>CAUZRI010000099.1:0-6741 GCA_963582285.1 Gammaproteobacteria bacterium
TTTTATATATTTACAAATAAACAAACATATTCTTTTCTATATTTTCTACACGTCCTTCAAAATAAACCGGTCTGTCCCTTTTTTCTGTGTTAAGGTGCCCGCATCTGGCCACCCTGCAATAACAAAAAGAGGGTATCCAGAGCGTCATCACTAGTTGTTAGTTCGCCTCATTATCGTTGCCTGTCTTACTAGGCAACTCATACTCCGAGTCCAACTGTCCCTCCTTCGTTGAGAGCCAATTATTGCTTGCCGCACACACAGGCGAAGCTAAGACTGCGCCCCGGACTGAATGTTAGACACGCGTCTAGCAATCAACGGTGCACTGTCTCTTGGCCATAACAACACCCGCTGCCCGCACTTATTGTTTAGCAAAATATAGCTAGCTGAGGATTAACGGAGCAGCAAATAAAATCAGGAAGATATAATGACATTTGACACACTTGGGCTCTCCGAGCCACTACTACGCGCCGTACAAGCCACTGGCTATACCGTGCCAACCCCGATACAGACACAATCTATCCCTGCCATATTACTGGGCAAGGATCTAATGGCCGCAGCACAAACCGGCACAGGTAAAACCGCCGGATTTACCCTACCCATGCTACAGCGCCTTGATAACAATACTCCGGCAAAGGCAAATAGTGCACGGGCACTGGTTCTAACTCCCACCCGCGAACTCGCTGCACAAATTCAGGATAGTGTAGTGACTTACGGCAAATTTCTTAAATTGCGATCAACCGTGGTATACGGAGGCGTTAAGATCAATCCACAAATGATGCAGTTACGCCGTGGCGTCGATGTGTTGGTGGCTACCCCCGGCCGACTTCTCGATCTCTACCAACAACGTGCTATTCGCTTTAATGATATCGAGATGCTGGTGTTGGATGAGGCCGATCGCATGTTGGATATGGGTTTCATAAACGACATTCGAAAAATCATGCAGTTGTTACCGGAAAAGCGGCAGAACCTGCTGTTCTCAGCTACCTTCTCCAGAGATATTCGTGCACTTGCGAAAAGTGTCACTAACAACCCTGTCGAAATCGATATATCCCCGCGCAATTCTGCGGTTGAGATCATTGAACAGAAGGTTCTTACCGTGGATAAAGCACGTAAGGCAGAACTACTTAGCCATATGATCCGTACAGAAAACTGGCACCAGGTACTGGTCTTCAGTCGAACCAAGCATGGCGCAGATAAACTGGTAAAACGATTGAGCAAGGATAATATCCATGCGGCAGCCATACACGGCAATAAAAGCCAACCACAAAGAACCAAGGCACTGGCCAGTTTCAAACAAGATAAAATCCAGGTACTGGTCGCTACTGATATCGCCTCCAGGGGCATAGACATCGATCAACTTTCTCATGTCGTCAATTTTGACTTACCCAATGTGCCAGAAGACTACATTCATCGCATAGGCCGTACCGGACGTGCTGGTGCCAGCGGTACCGCAATATCTCTGGTAAGCGCAGATGAATTCAATCAACTGCAGGACATTGAACGGCTTATTAAACGCAAGATTCTCCGGGAGGACATCGAAGGCTTTTCACCGACTCATACGGTCCCAGAGTCTACTACTGCCAGGACCGCCAGGCCGGGAAACAGCAGACCGGGCAACAAGGCCGGCGCAAACAAATTTAAGCACCGCAACGGCCCGCGGCATAATTCCAGTAAACAACCAGCGCGGGGCGGGTATCGCCAATCCAGGGCATCCAGCCCGGCTTGACAGGAAAATGTATTGGGATCCATTAAAAAGTTATCTTGGCTAAGTCTTTATGAGTTAGATGGACGAAAAATCCGGGAATTATTCACCCTAGTTTTCGATTTTTTTGACTTTTTATAAAGTATAAAAAGGCTGTCTCTCACTCAAATACACTTGTTCATTCCAATAAATGTACTATAGTATCTCGTTATGTCACTAGCATTGCGTAACCGTGTCATATTCCTAGCACTGATTCTGCTGATTGGTCAGCTGACCCTTGTTGTTCATGCAACCGTCCATGATTCAGAAATTAACTGTCAGCTTTGCCTGACTCAGTCACATCATGCAAAGGGTATTCCCTCAATTCAGTTTACTATTCCGACGGTCAATAATGATGGCAGTCTGATTACAGTTTATATAGATCTTCAACCTTCAAGCAATCCGCCCAAGGCCTATCAACAACGCGCACCACCTGTTATCTCTACCAAGTAAATAATTTTCACAGTCCCTATTTATAAGGGAATTTATTTTATTTGTATTGGGAGATATAAGATGTATTTATTAGCGCGATTGTTTTTTTATACCTATGTATTTATTATGGCCAACCATGTGTTTGCACAGGATATCGAGACGAATGATATAAATTCGTTACGTTCGGCTATAGACCAGTTAAAACAAGACTATGATACCCGGATCCAGGAGTTGGAAAATCGTCTGGCCGCTGCAGAACAAGAGGTGCGACAAGCAACAGTAGCGGTTACAAATACGCCTATCAGTTCTGGTTTGCGTAGTAGTGGTAATTCCGCATTTAATCCAGCCATCGGTATAATCTTTGAGGGGCTGGCGTGGAACCACGATAAAGATCCAGATACCTATTTTATTCCGGGTTTTCCACTGGGTGGCGAGGCAGGACCGGTACCTGAGGGTATGTCACTGGGAGAAACTGAGATTGATATCAGTGCCAATGTCGACGATAAATTTACGGCCTTTCTCACCACGCCTATTGTTATTGAAGACGGTGATGTCCATCTTGAGGTGGAAGAAGCATGGATAGAGACCACTGCTCTTCCCGCTGGTTTTTCCGCAAGATTCGGTCGCTTCTTTTCAGATATAGGTTATCTTAATAACAAGCATGCACATAGCTGGGACTTCGTGGATCAGCCATTGAACTATCAGGTATTTTTAGGCAATCAGTACATTGATGATGGAATACAGCTACGCTGGCTGGCTCCTACAGATCTCTATCTGGAACTGGGTGGAGAGCTACTTCGTGGTGATCGCTATCCTACGAGGGGCGCAACCCATTCTGGGTTCGGTAGTCGTACAATCTACGGCCGTGCCGGAGGCGACGTAGGTGATAGTCACAGCTGGCTGGCAGGGGTTTCCTACTTACGAGGAGGAAACAGTGATCGATCTTCCGGCAATGAAGACACACCAATATTTTTTTCGGGGGATACAGATCTCGTCATAACAAATTTTATCTGGAAATGGTCGCCCTATGGCAACTGGCAAGAAAAGAATTTTGTATTTCAAACAGAATATATATTTCGCAATGAACAGGGTGAATATACCCTACCGGACAATCAGGTTCTGGCCTACGATGCAGACCAGAGTGGCTGGTATGTTCAGGGTATATATCAGCCGTTTCCCCGTTGGCGCTTTGGAATGCGTTATGATCAATTATCTGCAGATAACCTGGGCCCGTTATTTAACAATACTCAGCTGCAACCCCAAGACAATAAACCCGAACGTTTTAGTTTTATGGTGGACTGGTCGAATAGTGAATTTAGCCGATTTCGATTACAACTGACGCAAGATGAATCTGGACTTGATTCAAGTACCCAGTTTGGTTTGCAGTATCTCCATAGCATAGGCGCCCATGGTAGCCATTCCTTTTAAATCGAGGTTATAAGATATGAAGTACTTAATATACCTTACATTTTTAATTGCATTACCATTGGTTGCCCAGGCTGATTTACGGATATTTTCCTGTGAACCAGAATGGGCGGCACTGGCAGATGAAATCGGTCGTGATAAGGTCATAACCTACAGCGCTACAACGGCGCGACAAGACCCTCATTTCATCCAGGCACGGCCGAGTTTAATTGCCCAGGTACGCCGTGCCGATATCGTTATTTGTAGTGGTGCGCAATTGGAGATCGGTTGGTTACCTAAACTTCTATCCAAGGCCAATAATCCAGGGGTTCAACCAGGCAATCCTGGTCATTTCGTAGCCAGTAGTTTTGTAAAAAAACTTCAGATCCCAACCAGCGTGGATCGAAGTCAAGGGGACGTCCACCCGGAAGGAAATCCACACGTACAGACCAATCCCCATAACATCACCTTGATTGCCCATGCCTTGGCTGAACGTATGCAACAACTGGATAGTAGTAATGCCGAGAACTATGCTAATGGATTAAATGATTTCCTCAACCGTTGGCATAATGCAATTATACGTTGGGAACAACGTGGTGCAGCTCTAAAAGGGAAAAAAATAATTACTCACCATAAGTCCTGGCTCTATCTTGAAGAGTGGTTAGGTATGGTCGAAGTAGCGAATCTAGAAGCTATACCTGGCATACCTCCTTCGGTATCGTATCTCAGTGAACTGGCGACTCAGTTCAGTAACGGTGGAGCAGATTATATCATCCGTACGCCCTACCAGGATTCAAAACCCTCATTGTGGTTATCAGAACGTAGTGGTATCCCTATGCTGGTGCTGCCCCTAACTATAGGTGGCACAGATAAGGTGACAGACTTATTTAGTATGTTCGACGATATTATTGAGCAGCTATTAGGGATGCAGTAATGAACATAGAGATACTGGATTGGACTATTATTGGCCCCGCTTTGTTGGCTGGGCTATTGGTAATCAGTACCCATGTACCCATGGGACAGGAGGTACTTAAACGCGGGATTATATTTATTGATTTAGCCATCGCACAGGTTGCTGGATTAGGGGTAATCGCTGCCGATACCTTAGTGGGTGAAACAGAAGGTATTACTGTACAGATAGCTGCGGTTAGTGCGGCACTTTTGGCCGCAGCTGGGCTACACTGGACAGAAAAACACTGGTCAGAATATCAGGAACCCTTAATTGGGATCTTATTCGTCCTGGCGGCAACCGGAAGTATTTTATTACTGGCAGAAAATCCACATGGTGGGGAGTACCTTAAAGAGTTACTTGTTGGTCAGATACTGTGGTCCACCTGGAGTTCACTAATACCCACTGCCCTACTCTATGCAGTTTTACTCGTAGTATGGTTTGCTTTTCATAACAAGGGTGGGCGCATCATATTCTATATCACCTTTTCTTTTGCCGTGACGGCATCAGTACAACTAGTGGGTGTATACCTGGTTTTTGCCAGCCTGATCATCCCGGCATTATCTACCACCCGCTTATCAGGCAATAAACGTCTCTGGACAGGGTATATTCTGGGAATAATGTCTTATTTTACCGGGATACTGTTATCGTCTATCTTTGATCTACCCACCGGCGCTGTGATTGTCTGGACTATGGCTATTTTAGGCATTATCTCTGGAACACTTATTAGAAAAATATAAAAAGAACAGGGCTGGTCATCCAATTAGAATTTTATATTCAGCATTATTTAGAATTCATGAAACGTATTTGAATAGGTGCTATTTTACTGTTCGTTTTAATGCAAAAGAATAAAGCCTATATTCGCACATTGCTTTGATTTACTAACGCTCTCAGGGTTAGTAACACTTTTTTACTTAACTAAAGCTCTATATAAAATTATTGCATCATAATCTTAAAGGTGAAGACTACTTAGCTTTCTGCAAAGTGCTTCTGCCAATTGACACCGGGTATAGATACTCTCCGTCCACTTCAAATTATCCACTGGTGCAGAATAATATTTTTTCAGTTACAATCGATAACAAGCATCATCATGCAACAACTCATTTAAATGCCTGGCAATCAATTGTACTTCACTAATTTTTTTTGTTTGGTCATTTTCTGTCATAGTACTATCGCCATTAATTAGAATTAGTAAGTATAGATATAGCATCACAAAGACCGTAACTAAATATATTTTTTCCGAGTGGTTGAAATACTCAGACGAGCGGTAATAACACAATATAAAAAGTGACACAGTTAACATATTAACCTTACAATGGATGATGAAAAATATACTACATTCACTGACTTTTCTGAGCATAAATCATTAATGTTATATTTACGCCACCTACACATTACTATCCTGCTTTGCATACTATTCACACCAAAGCTACACGCTGATGCGGCAATTGCATTTAATTTTTATCCCCATCTAGGTGACGTAAATTCTGATTCTGATATGACAATAAATGCTGCGGTACAGCTACCTGCCAGATTCTCATATTTCAGCTTTATAAATTTCGGTGGATTATTTCATGCCGGCTCACTTAAATTCCAAATAACCGAACAAAATTTGAGATGGCAGATTGCAGATAAATCTCCCATTGACCTGGTAATCCAGGACACTATTCGAAAAGGGAGCAATAACGATACAATCCATGTGGGCGCCCGTTGGCGTATCAGTAGTACAGATGTTATGAAGAAATTTTTTAATGCAATACATTTAAATTACAGTGCACATCTCTTTCCAAAACGATTTGATCAACGAGATATTGGAGGCTGGCAGATATCAAATGCATATCAAATAACCTTCCCTTATATTTCTGACCGTTTATATTTCAGTGGATTTCTAGATTACAATATTAATGAGCTATCGAGCACAGGGAGAAAACGTGACAACATTGTCAGTGAAAATCAGTTTGGCGTTAGGATATTCAAAAAGCTTTATGCGGTCGCAGAATATCGGATAAATCAGTATAGACGCTCTGATAATACTAATTTTGGAGTTGGTATCGAGGTTAAAACAAACTGGTAATCTATACAGGCTGCTAATGTATGTTCAATAGGTCAGTTGTAGGAATGTAGGAACCTTTTGGACACTCCGTGTATTTTAACTCACACGGAGGACCAGAAAATGACGACCGATGAAAGAGAGATAAACCGCAGACGACGTATC
>CAUZRI010000100.1:0-6632 GCA_963582285.1 Gammaproteobacteria bacterium
CCAAGAATATATTTAGTACTAACGTATAAAAACCCTCAAGTATCCAGACCCAGATTTTTTATTTTTCTTGTAAGTGTGTTTCTACCCCATCCCAACATTTTTGCTGCGTCTTGACGGCGTCCCCCTGATTTTTTTAATGCTTCTTCAATCATGATACGTTCAAAACGTGGAACTGCATCGGCTAATAAACTTGTCTCACCATGTGTTAGGTTTGATTCTACCCATGCCCTGAGATTATCTTCCCAGTTACGATTATTTATTTCAGTATCATCTGGATTTTTTAGTTCAGGCGGAAGATCCTCCAAATGAATCTCATTTCCAGATGCCATGACAGTGACCCACCTGCAAAGATTTTCCAATTGCCGTACGTTTCCTGGCCATTGCAAACCATTCAAGTACGCCTGAGTGTCCTTGGATATTTGTTTCGTATCAACATTTAATTCTCTGGCCGCACGTTTTAAAAAGTAATCTGTCAAAATTGGAAGATCGTCACGTCTATCACGCAATGATGGAACATGTACTCGAATGACGTTTAATCTATGAAAAAGATCCTCTCGAAAGTCACCATTCTTAACTCTTGTCTCCAGGTCTTGATGGGTAGCGGCTATTACACGAACAATTACTGTAATAGGGACATGACCTCCGACTCTGTAAAATTCACCATCTGAAAGCACCCTTAATAAACGGGTTTGTAATTCCGATAGCATATCGCCAATCTCATCCAAAAATAAAGTGCCGCCATTCGCCTGCTCAAACCGACCAATTCGTCTTTCGTTGGCCCCGGTAAAGGCCCCTTTTTCATGCCCAAAAAGCTCAGATTCCAGTAGATCCCGAGGAATTGCTGCAGTATTTATTGCGATAAATGGCCCCTCTACCCGGGGACTATGTTTATGTAATGCCTTGGCTACAAGTTCCTTACCTGTCCCTGATTCTCCGGTAATCAATACCGTAAGAATGGAACTGGATAACCTACCTATGGCTCTGAACACTTCTTGCATCGCCGGTGCAGAACCAATGATCTCTGTACTCAGAGCTCCATTTTCATCGGAAGTCCGATTACTTTCAGACGCACTTTCCTTAATCGCTCGCTTAACAAGATTTACAACCTCATCTACATCAAATGGTTTGGAAAAAAATTCAAACGCACCACTTTGAAAAGCAGAAACAGCCCTATCCAGATCCGAATAGGCGGTCATTATTATAACGGGAAGGTTTGGCGCTTTACTTTTAACTTCATTTAAAAGATTTATCCCGTCCATCTCCGGCATTCGAATATCGGAAATAATTACATCAGGAACTTCCTTGTTAAAACGTAATAACATCTTTTTAGGACCATCAAAACTAACGACATTTAAATCTTCGCTTGCCAGGGCTTTTTCCAAAACCCACCTAATGGATTTATCATCATCAACTATCCAAATATTTTTTTTATCATTCATCTTTATTACTCAACGGAAGTAAAACTTTAAAGGTGGTTTTGTCATTCTCTCTTGAAAAATTAATGGCCCCACCATGTAACTGAAGTAAGGATTGGGCAATAGATAAACCTAAACCCGTACCTTCTGCCCTTCCTGTTATAAGAGGATAAAATATTTCTTTTTCTATATCTTCAGGGATCCCAGGACCATCATCTGAGAATTCAATTTGAGCGACCAGTTTGTGAAAATGTTTGCGGATTGTGTATCGTCTTTTAATGCGTGTTCGTATCCAAATTTGACCGTTCGCAGCAATAGCCTGTAAGGCGTTTTGCATAATATTTATAAATACCTGAATCAATTGATCTTTATCACCATACAATTCGGGTAAACTCGGATCATAATCCCTGGTGATAGTCAATTCTGAGGTTGATTCAGCCTTAGCCAGGTCAATGACATATTCAAGTATTTCATGCAGGTTAACTTTAGATATAGATGGTCTGGTTTCATGAACCAACATCCTGTCGACAAGGTTTCGTAATCGATCTGCCTCGTTAATAATAATTTGTGTATATTCTGTCAAACTTTTATCTTTTAGTTCTCTCTCCAATAACTGTGCTGCACCACGTAAACCACCCAATGGATTTTTAATTTCATGGGCAATACCTTTTAGTGATTTTCTTGCTGCATCATGGACAGCCGTAGTATTTTCCTCTCGCATCACACGGGTGAATGATGCTGCATCTATCATTTCAACTATTATTTGCTGACAACTATCTCCTTCAATTACGGGTGTGACCATGCATCCAACCGTAATGATTTTTTGATTATTCAGGTTCAGCTCGACACCCCAATCAGTATACGGATGCATATCAATCAAGGTCCTTTTCAAGTCGTCTGCAAATTTCGTGGAACCAGGAAGAAATTCTTCAAGTGTCTGATCAAACACTTTTTTTATACTTACAGACAAAAGTATTTCACCTGCAACATTAATACTCTGTAACTTAATGTCCTTATCGAAGACTAGAACAGAGGTGTTAATATTCTGGATCAAAAAATCAGGTGATTTAATCAAATCTCTCATATCATGTATATTGCACAACTTTGGTGCAAACTTGAAGAAGAATTCATACTCAACGCATTTATTGAATAATAATTATTATTAACATTCAATAAGTTATATTGACCATGCCAATGTATATAGTTTATTGGTATTAATAGAGCAAGAAGTAGACCAGATTTTAAAATTTGCCAAAATAGAAGAAGTGGTTTTAGATATTCATTACCAGGAACGGTAATTTATAGTTTAATTATCCTCCCCCGATTGACGATTGACGCATATGAAATATAACTGGCGGAGGATATTATTACACTCCCATCCGTACCTATAATAGATACACTTAGGCTGTGAGTACCTCTGTCCAGCTCCTCAATACCAAAAGATGTGGATCTAGCTGTTTGGACCAGGTTCCCATCCAGAAAATATGCAATTTTGTCACTAATTCTAATCCTAGGGACGACCTGAACCTGAATATTAAATTTTCCTTCACTTCTGAAATATGTCTCATCATTTTTAGGATGAGTAATCAACAGTTCTGAATATGGATCGACAACTTCAGGTTTTTTTTGACTAATTGGTACTGGATTTCTCATTCCCGGAACCGTGATAACTTCCTTCACATCAACTTTTTCTGCATCATCCGATGCTTGATCTGTGAAGGTCTTATTACCATCTTCATCAACCGTCATATAGACTTCTTGCGCAAAAACTTGTGACGTCAAAAATATTGACAAGATTAAAATCAAATTAGGCATAGTTGATAGTCTAGACATCGACAACACATAATTTGTTCCGGATTTTTACGCAATTAATCTATATAAAAAAAGCCCCCAGTGGGGGCTTTCATTATTTGTACATATATTTACTGAGTTAAAGGCTGTAGTACAATGAAAACTCAACTGGATGGGTGGTCATTCTAAATCTGGTTACTTCTTCCATTTTCAAACCAATATACCCATCAATTAAATCATCTGAGAATACCCCACCTGCCGTCAGAAAATCGCGATCAGCATCCAATGCCTCCAGTGCACGATCCAGTGACGAACAGACTGTTGGTATATCCTTTTCTTCCTCAGGAGGGAGATCATACAAATCTTTTTCCATCGGTTCACCGGGATCAATCTTATTTTGTATTCCATCCAGACCGGCCATCATCAGAGCGGCAAAGCAAAAATATGGGTTGCCACTTGAATCTGGAAATCGCATCTCAATTCGCCGTGCCTTGGGATTAGCGTCCCAGGGGATACGACAGGATGCCGAGCGGTTACGAGCTGAGTAAGCCAATAATGTGGGGGCCTCAAAACCTGGTACTAATCGTTTATAACTATTCGTGCCTGCGTTTGTAAAGGCATTTATTGCTCGTGCATGTTTGAATATTCCACCGATATAATGCAGGGCAGTTTCTGACAAACCACCGTACTTGTCACCGCTGAACAGGTTCTCACCACCTTTGAATAGTGATTGGTGAACATGCATACCACTACCATTGTCACCCACCAAAGGTTTCGGCATAAAGGTTGCTGTCTTACCATATCCATGAGCAACGTTCATCACACAATATTTCAGCATTAATAATTCATCTGCTTTACGGGTCAGGGTATTAAATTTCGTACCAATCTCACACTGACCTCCGGTAGCAACTTCATGGTGATGTACTTCAACTGGTACACCTATCATTTCCAGTGTTGTACATATTGCTGATCGAATATTTTGTAATGAATCAACAGGAGGTACTGGAAAATAACCACCTTTTACACCGGGACGGTGTCCGATATTTTGCTCTTCATAAGGCCTGTCGCTATTCCAACAACCTTCATCAGAATCTACTTCATAAAATCCGCTATTCAAGTTATCTCCCCAACGCACATCGTCAAAGATAAAAAATTCGGGTTCCGGACCAAAATAAGCCTTATCACCAATACCGGTAGAGATCAGATATTCCTCAGCTCGCTTCGCCAGTGATCTGGGATCACGAATATAGCCTTGCATGGTATTGGGTTCTAAAACATCACAACGAATATTGACAGTCGGTTCGTCATAAAATGGATCTAAATATGATGCATCTAAATCTGGCATTAATACCATGTCTGACTCATTGATACTTTTCCAGCCTGAAATTGATGAGCCGTCAAACATTTTGCCATTTTCAAAAAAGCCATCATCAATTTGCGAAACCGGGACGGTGACGTGTTGTTCTTTGCCTCGGGTATCACAAAAGCGAAGATCAGCATAACGCGCTTCATGCTCATTGATCAGCTCTTGAATCTTGTTACTCGCCATATTATCTCTCCTAAGTATGTAATTTTTTTATATTAAATCAACGCGTCTTGCTAGAGCTCCACGCGACAGGTGGCAATTCCTAACCCTGATCATTGCATGAATTGTGCCACCATCAAAATTTGGGTTACACTAGTAAATACAATAAGTTAGAGTTGGCCAGACCAGTCTAAATGCACCATATCAGTGCATATAGTGGTTGCATGCACCACCTTGGTTCCACAAATGAATCAGTTTTTACCGTGAACAATTATGGCAGAATTTCTTCCCCTTGGTAAAGGTCTTCTATAGACTCCCGCCGTCTAATTTCATGTGTATCCTGTCCATCAACAAGCAATTCTGCAGCTCGTGGACGAGCATTGTAATTCGAGCTCATACTAAAACAGTACGCACCCACACCTGATATTGCCAGTAAATCACCCTCGTTTATAGAAAGCATACGATTCAGTCCAAGAATATCACCTGATTCGCAGATTGGACCAACGATATCATACTCATCTTGTTGTGCTGCAGATTCCTCACGGACAGATAAAATATCTTGCCATGCATCATAAAGCACAGGACGAATTAAATCATTCATAGCAGCATCAACGATAGCAAAATTTTTATTTGGCAATTTTTTGATATATAAAACCCTGCACAGTAATAGACCAGCATTTCCAACTATGGAACGACCAGGCTCAATCAGAATTTCAATTGTTTCATCCTTAATCATATTACAAATTAATTTTACGAATTCAGATGGAAGTGGTGGTTGCTCATCATTATATCGAATGCCCAGACCGCCCCCTATATCTATATGGCATATATTAATGTCCACAGCAATTAGCTTTTGTATTAGATGAAGTATGCGGCTCAGAGCATCATGATATGGTTCGAGATTTGTGATCTGCGATCCGATATGACAATCAATACCAACAATTTCAATATTCGCCAGTCCTCTCGCTTCAATAAAAATGGCCTCTGCATCCTCATAAGCGATACCAAATTTATTGTCTTTCAATCCAGTGGAAATATATGGGTGTGTAATGGGATCTACATCTGGATTCACACGTATCGAAATCGGTGCAACTTTCCCTATTTCTCCGGCAATTGTATTAATTAAGTGTAATTCAGAGCGGGATTCGATATTCAGACATTTTACGCTACATTCCAATGCTGCTTTTATTTCATCTGGACGTTTTCCAACACCAGAGAATACAATTTTTGATGGATCACCACCTGCCTTAATAACTCTATGTAGTTCTCCAACGGAAACAATATCAAAACCAGAACCCATTCTTGCTAATAAATTAAGTATACCCAGATTTCCATTCGCCTTTACTGCATAGCAAATCAAATGTGAACGATCACCAAAAGCTTGATCATACGATTGCCATTGGCTTTCGATTGCTACCTTTGAATAGACATAGCATGGCGTACCGTATCTTTTATCGAGCTCAACCAGTGATACAGATTCTGCATGAAGCAGACCGTTTGAATATTGAAATCCTTGCATTTGATTTTAGTTGATAAGTTTTACCAGGGTTTGAGATTCGGGAAGATATAAATCACCTTTCTGCCCACAAGCAGACAGTAAACTTAACACTAATAAAAGCATTACCAATCTTATATACATATTTGTCACATTAAGCAGCCTTGTGTTCACATTTCCGATAAAAAGTTGAGCATATCAGAGATTGGTATTCGAGGTATATCATCTGATGATTTGTAGATATTTATATATATTCCCTAATGACGAAATATGTCGCATAATATACAAAACGTAATTCAAACGGCCATATTCAGACTTACTATTGCAATTATCAAGCTTGCAATACTATGTTGATTTCTGATGAAATGGTAATCCCTATGCAAATCTGAGGTGAAAAATAATAATG
>CAUZRI010000101.1:0-6564 GCA_963582285.1 Gammaproteobacteria bacterium
CAGTGTATCCATTGTGTCCAGATTTCGTACCATTAGTCGGAACAGACCAGTGAGATCATTACATGACCAGTAGCCGTCACGGTAGGCACTGGCAGCACCCTTACTACCTGACATCAAGATATCTGTATAAAAACGAAGGTCATTAATTTTAACAACAATATCCCCTTCACGAATTACTTCTGTCTCATAATCCAGAGGATCAGACAAAATAACTCGCCCGGTTTTTAAATCCAATAAACTGTTTCGCAAGACTTTACGAGCCATGGTAATAATGGGATTAACTCTAATTGCACTATTGACATCCGGGTTGCGTAAAATTTTTGTGTTCATAGCCTAGTCTCTTGCTTCAGTTGTTTTGGATGGGGGTAGAATGGTATTTTTTTCAGCCATAATTTCATGGCTTGCCAGTAAATTCCACCAATCACGCTGGCCGTCATGAAAGGATAATTCAGGAGGACTTTTGCCATATTAGTGCTGGTAATCGGTCTACGTTCCAGCATCATCCCGGCATTAAATATTTTATTATTAGCTTCGAAGCTATCCATGTTGACTCTAAGTTCGCTTCCAGGGGTAGACAAGCTCCATTTATATTGTTGTTGCATACCCATAAAAGGTGAGACATGGAATTCCTTATTAAAGTTAAAAGTAAACACATCACCTTGAGTTTGTGCAGTTTCACAATTCAATAAGTAGCAGTGGGTCTCGCCCCATGGTGTGTTATGCACTTCAGCAACAATGAATTCCAAATGTGTATCTGTATCATCCCAGCAATAATAAAAACTTACCGGGTTCATGCAGTACCCTAAATAGCGTAAATGTGTCAATAAACGGATTGGGCCCTGATGGATTTTCCCTGACTCTTTGTAAATAAAATCCCTGACTGAACCTGACAAAGTTTGCCTTGGATCTCCCATATGATCTTTACGTCGAAACCAGGCCAATGCCGGGGTACTGTCTGACCAGCACGGGAAAGGTCGAAATAACGCCGGTAATTCCTGTAAATCGATATACATCATAAATAAACTATACTTAAATCCATGAGTTTGTGGCTGCAGGCGGTAATGACCGACATCGCCGGTATATATATAACTCTTCATGCCGCCAAATCCATATTAAATGCTGAAGAAACCGCGAGGCCGCTACGAACACCGTCTTCATGAAATCCGTATCCCCAATACGCACCACAGTAAGAAATTCCACGACGCTGAATCATCTGTGGATGTTGTGATTGGGCGCTGTCCCGGCCCGGACAAAATACAGGGTGGTGGTAGTGAATACGTTTGATGATGTAGCGTGGGTCAATAAGCTCAGCCATGTTTAATGACACGCAATAGGTCCGGTCACTTTCGATAGATTGAAGTATATTCATGTTGTATGTAGTCGACACATGCTTTCGTGCTTGCGAAGGAATCAGGTAATTCCAGCTTGCCCATGCCTTTTTATTCACAGGCAGTACAGTAGTGTCCGAATGTAGTATTGCTTCGTTGTCCTGATAGGGAAAATATTCAAGTATGGATTTTTCTTCTTCATCCATATTTGCCACCAGGTTAATGCTCTGGTCCGCATGTGTAGCCATGATGACTTCATCATAGAGTTTTTCTGTTCCATTATTGAACATTACACTGACACGGCCATTTTGCCGTTTGACCTGTGTAACTGGCATATTCAGATAAATTCGATTTTGAAAGGGCCTGGTTAAAACCTTAACGTATTGATACGAACCTCCAACGACGGTTCTCCATTTGGGTCTGCCCTCTACCTGTAGCATGCAGTGATTATTCAGGAACTCCAGGACAAAACGTATTGGAAATTGACGAAATTGTTCTGCGGGGCAGGACCATAATGAGGCACCCAGTGGTACCAGAAAATATTCAACAAAATGTTTGCTATAGCGATTTCTCTTTGTAAATTCATCCACAGTAATATGATCATCAATGTTATTTGCCAGGGTTTGAGGTGCATTTGCATGGAACTTGAGGATGTCACGCAACATGACCAAGAATTTAGGGTTTAAGAGATTACGGCGTTGGCTAAATATTTTATCAAGACTGCCGCCATTATATTCCAACCTCGTACGCTGACAACGCACACTAAAGCTCATATCTGATTCTTTGCTTTTTATGCCCAACTGACTAAAAAGGTGACATAAATTAGGATAATTCTGTTCATTAAAGACGATGAATCCGGTATCCACCGGGATTGTCCTGCCAGATTCATCCACTTCGATAGTGTTAGTGTGACCACCAACATAGTCATTGGCTTCAAAAACATCAACTTCATGTTTTCTGTTAAGAATATGTGCAGCAGTTAATCCTGATATGCCACTACCAATGACTGCAATTTTCATGGGAGAGCACCTTTCTCGGCTTCCCGAAAAACAGATATTGGTACAGGATTCATATTGGAAATAAGTCCAATCTTGGACATTAAATATAGTGCGATATAGCTCATGTCCAATTCCCACCAATAAAAACCCTGTCGAGTGGACACTGGGAAACGGTGGTGATTATTGTGCCAACCTTCACCCAGTGTTAACAATGCGAGGAGATAATTATTTCGGCTGTCGTCATTGGTATTAAAGCGTCGATGGCCAAAACTGTGACATAGTGAATTAATAGTAAAAGTAGCATGGTACAGGGCTACCGTTGAGATAAAAAACCCCCATACCAGTAACTGTAGGCCATTAGTTTCAAGATCTGGCATCCAGTTCTGTAGAACATTGCCTAAGATATAACAACAAACCGCAAGAATTAGAAACGGAAGCCAGTCAACTCTCTCCAATACAGTCAGCTCAGGGAATTTGACCATATCCTTAACCCGGTCATAATCGGGAGCAAATTGTTTTTTCTTAAAAAACCAGAGTGTATGACTATTTAACATCCCATTTTTTGGAGAATGGGGGTCGCGCTCCGTATCTGAACTCAGGTGATGTTCCCGATGATGGCTGGCCCACCATAAAGGACCTCTTTGGCCAGCGGTACATCCCGCAAATGCCATGAGAAATTGCATAGTCCGGGATACTCGATAGGTTCGATGGGAAAAATAGCGATGATAGAATGCTGTAATAAAAAACATGCGCGATATATACAGAAACAAAGCAAATATGATAGCAAACCAGCTTACCCCTACGGTGAATACGGTGAGGCAGCCCAGATGGATAAGTATAAAAACACCAAAACGCCAACTGTCAATTCGATCTTTCTCCTTATCATTCAAGTTTAAATACAGAGACTTATCGTTTATCAGCCAATACCACAACCGGGACGTTTTAAAATTTACTATTGCGCTCATGTAATTATTACATTTATTTTGAAACCGACTGGTAGCGTAGGCTTAACGTTGTGAGGACGATGTCGATTAAATGTGAAATTCAGGTGAAAATTACAAAATCAGCAGGTAGATATTAATTCTCATCTGGATTGTATACAGGGAAATGTACTGTAATAGTGGTACCCTTGTTTACTTCGCTTTCTATATTGATAGGCCAATGAAAGCGGTCAGATAACATTTTTACGATGGTTAAACCAACACCATATCCACCTCTTTGTCTGGATTGCCCTCGTTGAAATGGTTTAAACATTTTCTCCACATCTTCGCTTGGCATACCTATACCACTATCTTTGATAGTAAGCTGTTGACCGGTGATGTTAATCGCAACATTACCATCGTCTGTATAGGAGTAGGCATTACGAATTAGATTACCAATTAAAATTGACAATACTTTATCTGATGCTTTAACAGTTAGTTTTTTTTGCACATCACAATTGACATCAATTGACTTTCCTGACAGTAATTCCTGTGCTCGGTCCATCTCTTCTTCAACTACATCATTAACACATACTGGATCCAGAGAAAGGGCATTATCTGATTCGCGCGCTAGTAATAGTAATGCTTGTATCAGTTCTTCCATATCTGCGGCATTATTTTTAATACGCACAACTGTTCGCCGGTTAGCATCGCTCAGGTTGACATCGTTCAGTAGTAATTCTGATGCGATCTTGATGACCGTTATTGGGCTGCGTAATTCATGACTGACATCACGGGTAAAATTCCGTTCACGTAATACGAATGACTCAATACGATCGGAAAATTTCAATAAGGCTGCTGTCAATGTACGGACATCATGATCTGAATTGGAATAGTCGGAGAGGATGATTTTAAGATCCGTGGAAAAATCGTCGCTACCGGGGTCAAGACTTTCCACATCCTTGCTCAACTTGATAATGGGTGAGACAGCCCTTGATGAGAAACGGTACGTAAGCCAGCTGGATAAATAAATGATGATTAATAGGCCAGCAAGGGGCAACATTCCAAATAATAGGGTCAACTTACCTACCTGTTGTCCATCAAAGACCAGTAGCAATTGCTTATCAAATGCTGCACTGGTATAGACAACAAAAAGATCGGATTCTTCTTCATCAAATTCATGAAAGCCAGCTCCAAGGTCCATTAAACTTTCAGGCAATTGGTTAGAATGATCCGGGAGCAGGTAACCGGTCAGGTTATAAGTAAATGGGGGTGAAAAGTCATTGTCTCGCTCATATTGTGACCAGAAATGTGTGGCCTCGTCTTCAAGTGCCTGTCTTATGAGAATATCACCGAGGACATATCGTGCCGCATAGACACCGGTGAGTGCTGCAATACTGATCAGACATGCCTGTAGTATAAATGCCTGCCAAAGGCGATGACCTATACCTTTACTAGTTTTCATCAGGTGCAATGACACGATAGCCGGAACTTTGTACTGTATGCAGTAGCTGAACATCAAATGGCCGATCCAGAGATTTCCGCAGGTTATACAGATGACTACGCAAGGTGTCGCTGTCCGGCAATATATCCCCCCATATGTGTCTTTCAATATCGCGACGGCTTACTACCCGGGGGGATTGCTGCATTAAAATTCGTAAAATTTTTGCACCCATGGGTGTCAGCTTTATATTTACAGTTCCCCGTTTCACCTCCATGGTGCCTGTATTGAATACCAAATCAGCAATTTGTAAAATTTCTGGAGAGATCTGTCCCCGCTGGCGCCGTATCAATGCGCGTACCCTGGCTTCCAGTTCCTTTATTTGAAAGGGTTTTACCAGGTAATCATCGGCTCCGGCATCCAGTCCGGTAATTTTATCCTGTAGAGTATCGCGTGCTGTCAGAATAATTATTGGTGTAGCATTACTGGCTTCTGTGCGCAGTTTTTCCATCAACTCAATTCCATCAATGCCAGGTAACATTAAATCCAGAATAATTGCATCATAATCGCCAGAAACTGCAAGATGTAGTCCTGTGATACCGTCAGCAGCATAGTCCATAACAAACCCGCACCCTTCCATGTATTCACAGACCATGTCTGCAATATCATGGTGATCTTCAATTAATAAAATACTCCCTGCAGGTTCATCGTTCATAGTCATAAAATACAGTATTCGCGAAAACTTATATTAAAGTGTTGGCAATGTGAAGATTATGTGAAAATTACTTTGTAAAACTGTTTAAAAAATATCAACGTGCATATTAGTGTCAATTTGGATCTAAATCCGCAGGTCTTCATAGGTTCGTTAGAGGACGTGGTCACTCTGTAGCCTAGTATGACTTAAACAGACTAATATACATTAAATTATGGCTATGTTTGGTAGTGTGAGACTTGCAAGGTGTTGTTTTATAATGTGCCTGGAATCTTAGGGTGAATCTTCGAAACCCAGCATTGCAGGTTCGACAACTTTGCAGGAGCAAAAGTGCCCCAAAGGGGCGAGCGACAGGGAAGTCGCGAGTAATCCTGCCTGACGCGCCAAAGAGTTGTAATTGTTAATCTGGCCCCAATTATTATTTAAATATTTCTGGAGTCATATGCCCAATGTAATAATGCTTGTCTCTGTTTTTTCCTGCAACTATAGTCGAACGGTTCACAATATTTTTTAACGGCTGCTGCATGGCGACTAAATGCTTTCCATCGTTTAATTTGACGTAAATCATCATCTGTTCTTCTCCCCATATAATACCGACAGTACCATTGAAACCAGCCCCGTGGATCTTGAGGATGAATCCATCCTTTCATAATCCAGACACTCAATGGTTGGGACGCATCAACAGAATAATAATTAAGAGTAATATCTTTTTTTTGATAGCTGAGTTTTGCACCTGTAAACCAGGTCGCTGGAAATTCCTGTAAGCAGTCATTTAAATATTTTCCGCCAAAAACCCCTAAAGATAACATTTCTTTTGGAGTAATCTCTGGTTTAAAAACAGGGTGGAAGTTTCTTCCAATAGGAGAACTTAGGCTATATGTATAATCAGATTGCATTTTATCATTTACAATTATTGTATTCATTATCATCTAAGCCAGTAATATTAATTAAACATCCCTATCCAGAAACAGTCTTCCGAGTCCGATGTGATCGCTTTCATAATTTGCAACCGCTTCCCGTAATTCAGTTCGGGCTGGTTGGAGAAATCTGACGTTTAAGACTTGCCAAGTTGAGCGAATATTTCATCAGCAGGGTAAGAATTTAAATCTCCTCGACTTCTTTAGCCCAGAGCTTATCAATCTCGGGATTGGGTTTGTCCATAATT
>CAUZRI010000102.1:0-6555 GCA_963582285.1 Gammaproteobacteria bacterium
TTACTTTGGGCTATATCGCCACCGGTTTTATCTATCTTGATGAGGAATCAAGACGCGTGCCGATACTCACTGGCTATGTCACTATCTTCTTGCTGGCCCTTGAGACCTTAAAATGGTTCATTCCATCTATGTCACAGGAACCTAAAGACACCTCTGGGGTAGATGCGGTGGAAGTGCCTGTTAGCAGGGAAGTAATTGGTCTTGGCTATGTAGTATTTCTGGCAAGCATGATATATGTCTTCGGATTTTACGTCGCCATTCCCATCTACCTGTTTGTAGCAATTGCATTTCTTGGTAGTCAAACTAAAAAAACCGCAGGGATATCTGCGGTTGTTGCATCGATAATTATCTATGTGGTATTTGAGCTGATACTAGAAACACGCCTGTATCAAGGCTTATTATTTAGTTGAGGTTTCATCCAGCATTAGAGTCTGAATGTAAGCCCAAGCTGTCCACCACCTATAATGGACAGGCTGTTAATAAAATATGTAGTGTCATTATGCGGACTAACTCCCGCTATCTGAAATTTCCGGTTTGTATTCGCTGTCGGTATAAATAATTTTATCGCCCACTACGGTCATGATCACCTTGTTGTTTGGTATATCCAGTGATGGTCCAGAAAAGTAATCATTTTCAAGAACTATAAAATCTGCAAACCTGCCAGGTTCCAGAGTGCCTGCAAGGTCCTCTACGAATAACCATTCTGCAGCCTTGGTGGTATAAAGCCGCAACGCTGTGGCGCGACTTACCGCCTCCTCAGGCATTACGATCTCACCAGCCTCCAGGGGCTGACTTTCATGCCGGACACGTCTGTTAACAAACATATCCAGGGCATTGAAATATATATCCGGTCGAGGCCGGGAATATTCTGTCTCACCCACTACATTCACACCGGATTCAATCAAGGTCTTGGTGGGCGCAAGGAATTCCAATCCCTCGGGACCGTAGCGTTTCACTTGTGTCAGAGACGCGGCCACATCATTGGGTTGTAATGGCACATAAAAATTATAATCCTTCATGATCTCCATAACGTCAGGGATCTTGCCCACCGCACCGCCATGGGCAAAGCCAATGCGCATCGCACGGATATCATCCATGCTCATCCTGCCCTCTACACGGGCCTGCTCAATCCACGCCATATGCTTTCTGAATGCCTCACTACCGAATGAGTGCAAACTGAAGGGGCGCCAACCAGCCTTGAGAGCGGGTATCAAAATATTCTGGATCCGATAGGCATCGGCATCCCAACAAAGTTCACGCTCCTTCAACATTTCAGGCCCAGGTAGATCCGATCCAAAGCAGGCAACCTGGCGGGAATCTCCAACGCCACCATCGGTGATACCCATAGGCCAAAACCAGGGATTCACCTTAGGTGTACTATTATGTGCACCCATCTCTACTACCAATAGGGCATTGGTTGGATATAACACCGGACTCCTGAACATTTCAAAACCATAACCCCAACGTATGGGTAATCGGTTATCGCGCCTGAGAATGTCATACACCGCCGTCATGGCACTGCCGTACTCAACACTGGAGGAAACCATAGTGACACCGGCAGAGGTGTAAAGTTTCAAAGCCCCTTCCATTAAGTCCATGCTTAGCTGCCTTGGCACTCTATGTGGAGAGATAACCCGGTCCCATGCACCGCTTTCCTGAAACAGACCACCGACAATACCTCTGTCACCTTCTTTACCAATAGTACTCAGTCCTGTGACATCGTTGGCCGCCTGGACGAAGTTAGGCCATCTCTCAACAGTAAATTCCAATCCCTTACGGTTGAGAAGAATATTTCTATGACTGCAATGAGATAGATGGTGAGGATACTCTTCTGCAAATCCGCAGCCCTGATCTAAATGGGCATGAAATGAATCTTGCCTGTCCTTCTCGGCATTTTCTTTGAATAACTTACTGAATGGATTATCAGCTTGTGCCACCGAATCCGTACCAGGAATATTTAACAATGCCTGCGGCACACTCAACGGTGTCATCTCTGCCCTGCCATCTGCCGCCAGAGTGACCCGTACCACCAGACCAATTTGAGTAATAGCGCTAGGACCTGAACCACTGCTGAGGGTAGCGGGGTTATTTGGAATAACCTTGCTGTAGTCATCCATGGTGAGGAAATCATTATAAATTCCGTTGGTCAATGACCCGATGTCCGGATAATCCGTTGCTTCGTTTTCTATTAATCGAACGTGAACCCACTCACCTGGTAATGGTGGGTACTGTTCTACTAATTTGCGGACGGCATCATAGGTATCCTGAGGATTATTACTTGGTAACAGGATGGCGGTATGCAAACCCGGGGGCAAAGAATAAGCATCCCGTTCACTCTCAAACTGTCGAACCGCATTCATGGTGCTTTCTGGATGCACATGGGTTTCAATGATGCCTGGAAGAACTGTTTTACCTTTTACATCTATCGTCCGCGTATTCGGTCCTGCAAATTTCATCATTTCCTGAGTACTACCAATGGCAAAAATCTTTCCTTCCCTTATTGCAATGGACTGCACAATACTGCCGGGATCAGAGGAAAGTAATTCCTGATTGTCCATGGTATAGATCACACCATTAGTTACGATCGTCTCTGGGTAGTGAACCAGGTCGCTGGGTACGGAGATCATCTGCTGCGCACCAACATTACTAACCAAAAAGGTGGTTGTAATTAATGCCTGTCCTACTGTGTATTTAATATTTTTAAATTTCATGTATTGTTTTCCCCAGATTGCTAACTTAACTCGTTAATATTTATAAATTATAATTTTTAAGCTTTACTCTGGTTTTTTTTCCAGATTACAAAACCTGTTACAACCATAAATAAACAGGCAATCATTGCAATGACAGGTAATGTTGTATTCGGCTCACTTGCTTGACTAATATCATTTGTAACATTTATATTTGCAGTAACATTCGCTTCATCTGCAGCAGCACTATTGTCTTCATTTGTAACCATGACTTCATGGGCCTTTAATTTTGGTCCGGGGTTTACGGTTACGATTTGACCGGTTTCTGGGTCTACCATGATATAAGGTGCTGAATACACCACATCACCATCGATTGCCAGGGCTGAAAATGCAAATAAATAAATATTCAGCACAACTAACTTAATAATAAATTTCGAAATTTTTCTATTCATAATGTATTGAACAATAATTGAAATAAGTAATTAGTGAAAAATAATTGAGCGGAACAACCTGCGACAGAAGGTTATCATCCCTATAAAAACGCTACAACTTAAACAGTAATACTATCTGTTTACTGGATAAATACCAGATAAAAACGTATCATTAACGGCTATATTTAATACATAACTTTATGCTACCCAGGAGTTAAACATGTCACGCGATAAATGGATAGAACCAACAAAAGGCGAAAGAACTGGTTTCGGAAAATTTAAAAAACTCCCCCTGCCTTATGATAATTTTATGGAGTCCGAAGGAATCCCGGTATTTCGTGATATCGGGATACGTGACATTAGAGAACTACCATTAAAACCATGGAAGAGATTAGGTGGCAATGGTACATATATCCAGTTATATGGCACAGAAGGTAAATGGGGATGTTATGTGGTAGAGGTTCCTCCTGCCGGTGCACTAAATCCAGAAAAGCATTTGTATGAAAAGATTTATATGGTTATAGAGGGTCGTGGTTCCACAGAAGTCTGGCTCGAAGACGATGAGTCTAAAAAGCATATTTTCGAATGGGGACCGGGTTCAATATTTTCTATTCCATTAAATGCCTGGCATAGAATTGTCAATGCAACCAACGACAGTGCCCTATTGCAGGCCGGCACCACCGGACCGGTAGTAGTCAATGCCCTGCAAAATATCGATTCAGTATTTAATAATCCCTACTTATTTAAAGAACGTTTCAGTGTCGCTGAGGATTTCTACAAGGAAAATAATGAGGTTGAAGCCGACCCCGTACGTGGTCTGGCGATGCGCAAGACAAATTTCGTTGCAGATGCCGCCAATTGTCACCTACCGCTGGATAATCGTCGATCCCCGGGTTGGCGCCGAATCGAACCACATATGACCAATAACTCATTTTATTTCTGGATAGGATCCCATGAAGGTGGCCATTATTCCACAGCGCACGCCCATACATCGGCTGCGATACTGTTTTGCCTGAGTGGCAAGGGATATACCTATACCTGGCCAGAGCACCTTGGCATCAATCCCTGGAGAGATGGCAAAGAAGACCAGGTGCGAAGAATGGATTATATTCCTGGAGGAATGATAACTGCTGCGCCCGGTGGATCCAGATGGTTTCATCAACATTTCTCTGCGTCATCCGAACCTCTCAGACTCACTGCCTGGTTTGGTCCGCATAATCCTGGGCGTGATCCAGGTTATCCAGGGCAACCTCACATAGATTATACTGCCATGAGTATTCCGGAAGGCGGCACATCCATTCCTTACTACATGGAAGATCAACATGTACGTAAAGAATACGAAGCAACACTGGAAGCCGATGGGATAAAAAGCGAGATGGACCCTGCCTTATATGAAACCCCCGATGAATATAAAGATTTCGTTTTTAAAGGCATCTAATTAGATTATAGTTTCAGAATTGATCAAATCTTTTCTCTGACCATTCCGAAATTTCGGGATGGTCAGAGTATTCCGTTAAAACTACATCACACACATATAAAAATGTCAGAAAAATCAGAAGATCAGTCAGGATTCTCCAGTGCCGGTCGCACGCTCAATGATGAAAATGAAATAACATTACTCAGTGTTGGTGTAGACATCGGCTCATCAACCTCTCACATCGTCTTTTCAAAGATAGTCATGGAGCAATACGGCAACCGTTACTTTGTATCTAAGCGCGAAGTATTGTTTGAATCTAATATATTACTAACGCCTTATGCCAGTGGCATTACCATCGATGCGGATATCCTCAACAACTTCCTCGAAGAACAATACCGCTTGGCGGACATTACACCTTCTGACATAGACACCGGCGCCCTGATTCTGACCGGTGTGGCGGTTCGCCGGCGTAATGCCCGGGCCATTGCCGATCTATTTGCCGAGCATGCAGGAAAATTTGTGGTTGTCAGCGCCGGCGATGCCCTGGAGACCAGCCTGGTCGCCTATGGTTCAGGCGCAGTTGCCCGTTCCAAAGATGAAGCCAAAGTCATTATGAATGTCGATATAGGTGGCGGCACTACAAAAATTGCAGTTTGTAAGGACGGAGAAATTGCAGACATGGCCGTTATCGATGTTGGTGCAAGAACGATTTGTGTGGACGACAAGAACGAGGTAGTTCGCATCGAGCCCTCGGCTGAAAAATTTGCTGCAGAGCTCGACATAAATCTAGAACTAGGCAAGGTATTGTCTGCTGAGGATATGGAAAGATTTGCAGAGTGCATGGTCGAGAGATTGTTTCAGACTATGGGTGACAGCGAGATGGATGAAATGACACCTGTATACCTGCGGCTACCTCAATTTAAGCGAAACAAGAGACCTGATCTCATCAGCTTTTCCGGCGGAGTATCTGAATACATCTATGGAAATGAGACAAGAACATTTGGAGACCTGGGGCCATTACTGGCAAGCAGGATAAAGCAACGCGTGCAGGAATGGGGGCCAGAAGTAGTGCATCCCGTAGAAGGCATTCGGGCAACGGTAGTGGGTGCCTCACAATACACAATACAAGTCAGTGGTAATACTATATTTGTTTCCCCTGACGATGTCCTGCCACAACGTAATATTCCGGTTATCGCACCGAATCTGCCGCTGGATTTTGATGAGCTGGATATCGATGCGATTTCAGTCTCCGTACGCGAGGCACTGGCACGCATGGAACTGGAAAATAGTGATGTTCCGGTTGCACTGTGCTTTCGCTGGAAACGATCTGCAACCTATGCGCGACTTGGTAACTTTTGTAAAGGTGTAATTAGCGGTATGGCACCATTGCTGGATAGAGGGTTGCCACTGGTACTGGTGAATGACTGCGATGTAGGAGGACTAATCGGCCTGCATTGTCATACTGATATAAAACTGGAAAATCCCTTAGTCTCTATAGATGGAATTGTACTCAGTGAATTTGATTTCATTGATATCGGCGCTATTTTTGAATCATCTGGAGCAGTACCGGTAGTCATAAAATCTCTGGTATTCCCGGAAGCTGTTAGCATTCCATAATAGACAGATTATATTCATTTTCTACTGTTATATATATTTTGTGTGTAAGACTAATTGACGTACAGAAGTAGCAATACTATGCTCAATAGATAACCACTTGCTATTCCTATTATTTATTAAATAAAACGAGGAAATAAATGAATACCCAACATCGAACGACAACTCATTTATCATTTATGTATTTCATTTTCATATTGCTTACGCTGACATCTTTTACAAGTCGGGGTCAGGGATATTTCCCGGCAACGGACATTACCAAAGAAGACACAGTGGCAACGATCAGAAATTTCATGGCGAAGCCAGATTTGCCACTGAAAGGAGATTCTGGTTATGTCGAGGATATAATTCGTTTCAAAGCCATTGATATGGATTGGGATGTTGGGATGTCAGTACATGAACCGAA
>CAUZRI010000103.1:0-6540 GCA_963582285.1 Gammaproteobacteria bacterium
TTGTTTAACGCATTTTTAGGCTGTTTATGGAGCAAAAAATCAAGAGACTCTGGCAACAGTAAATAAATGACGGGTAATAATAGTGTTGATATAACGCCGCCAGCAATAAACATCGATTCCCATCCATAATCCGGGATCAATGTTGCCGCCAGAAGACCAGTTAATGTTGCGCCAATAGGATATCCACCCAGAACAAATCCTATTGCAAGATTTCGTCGCCGGTTTGAAGAATATTCAGCGGCAACGGATGTCAAACTGGCGAGCATGGAACCAATCCCAAGCCCGGTAAAAAGTCGTAAACCAATAAGCTGAGGCATAGTGCTGGCAAATGCAGTCAAAAACATGCCAATAGAAATGATGATAACACTCAACAAAACCATCTTACGGCGCCCTATGACATCGGTATAGGGTGATATAAACATGGCACCAGATGCCATACCTAGCAATGCTGCACTAAATACAAGACCAAATGATTGTGGTGATACAGACCAGGCTTCCATTATTCTCGGTGCAACATATGCAGCAACAACGACATCCATCCCGTCGAGTATGTTTAATGTAAAACAGGAAAATATTATAATCAATTGGGTCGCTGTCATTGGCCGCTCATCGATTAACTTTTGAATATTCACCTATCAACCTCCCTTGTTATTTTAAAATTTCTCACCTTAAACTCTTCTCTTATTACTCATTCAATTATTTTAGTAGATGTGTAATCATGCTTTTAGTAAACAGGTAATCAGCATATTGTATATTACTGCTAATATTCCTCACAGGATATATTGACTAGATTACAACTATATGAAGACATATGTATTAATTCACGGAGCATGGCATGGGTCATGGTGCTGGCAAAAAATAATACCATTCATGCAATCTAATGGAGATCGCGTCATTGCGCCTGATATTGATTGGAATAATAACAAAACCATACATACATCTCATAATAGTACGCCAACATATGTAAAAAACCTGTGCAATCAAATCAGAAAGTTAGATAAGAAAATAATTCTCGTGGGTCACAGTATGGGCGGAGTCGTTATTTCTCAAATTGCAGAGACGATTCCTGAACACATACATTTATTGGTATATATATCCGGGTTTTTATTGGCTAATGGCCAGTGTGTAAATGATACCGAGAGCCTAATGGCTGATTCATTAATCCAGCCATACCTTAAACTTTCCAGAGATAATAAAAATATTTTACTTCCCACATCAAAACTTCGTGAAGGTTTATACAAGGATTGCAGTTTAGAAGATTATAATTTTGCACTAGCCAATATTTGTACTCAACCAATCACATCATTTACGTCGCCGATTCAGATTGCTGATAATCGTTTTGGCAAAATATCACGTACATATATCGAATGTTTGCAGGATATGGCTATACCTTTATCGGCACAACGAATTATGCATGGTTCTATGAAATGTCAAGCCGTACACTCACTAAACAGCTCTCATGCGCCATTTTTCTCTCAGAGCGAAACACTATCCAAACTTTTATTGAAGCTTTAAGCGATGTACAGGTATAAAGTAAGTAATTACTTAAATAACTATTGAAAAAGTTTGGACAAATCGTTATCTTTTTTAATACATAACTAAGAACTAAGATTTTCATGGTAGAAAGTCAAGATATACAGGAGTACGTACACCAATGGACCAATTACGAGCTTTTCATCACCTTTCTAGTCAGGTGCGTATTTTATATAACCAGTCTATTGTAACCTTCTTTTTTCCAATAATTTTTGCACCTGCATTATGTGCATTATTGTGGGAAATATCTGATCATTTTCGTCTGAGTGAGAGTATTCATTGTTCCATTTATCACTATGTAAAAGAGTATGCTACTCTTGTTTAGCGCCACTATTAAACGTGAAATTATGTCATAATTTCCATACCACAAGCTTGTTTGCTTAAATTATATAATATACTGATTTACATGGAATTTTTTACGGTTTATGCCTAAAAAACTATATATAAAAACATTTGGTTGTCAGATGAACGAGTACGATTCTGAAAAAATGCAGGACATTTTGACAGAATCCCATGGTGTAACCTTGACTGACGACCCCTCTGATGCTGATATTATCCTAGTAAATACATGCTCTATCCGGGAAAAGGCACAGGAAAAACTATTTTCGGAACTTGGACGATGGCGTCCCTATAAGGAACAAAACCCCAATCTTATTATAGGTGTTGGTGGCTGTGTCGCGAGTCAGGAAGGCGGCGCTATAAGGGCCCGGGCGCCCTATGTTGACATCGTCTTTGGTCCTCAGACCCTGCACCGTTTACCAGAAATGGTAAGACAGGTAGAAAAAGACAAATCACCAGTTGTCGATATTACGTTTCCGGAAATTGAGAAATTCGATCGATTGCCAGAGCCAAAGGCAAATGGGCCAACTGCATTTGTCTCTATTATGGAGGGGTGCAGCAAGTACTGTACATTTTGTGTTGTTCCTTATACACGTGGAGAGGAAATAAGCCGTCCTTTTGATGATGTATTGACAGAAATCGTCGCACTGGCGGAACAAGGTGTAAAAGAAATAACCTTACTGGGACAAAATGTGAATGCCTATCGCGGTGAAATGCATAATTCCCAATTTGCTGATCTTGCACTATTAATAGAGTACATCGCTGAAATAGATGGAATAGGCAGAATTCGATATACGACGTCTCACCCACTGGAATTTTCTGACAGATTAATAGACGCGTATGCAAAAGTACCTAAACTGGTAAATCACTTACATCTTCCAGTTCAAAGTGGCTCTGATCGTATTTTATCAATGATGAAACGCGGGCATACAATCCTTGAATACAAATCGAAACTCAGAAAGTTAAGAAAAGTGCGTCCTAACATAAGTATATCTTCCGATTTTATCGTCGGTTTCCCCAATGAAACCGAACAAGATTTTCTCGCCACAATGGATCTGATTGAGAGCATAAAATTTGATCAATCATTCAGCTTTATATACAGCAAGCGTCCTGGCACACCAGCATCAAACATGGAAGACACAATACCCGCTGAAATAAAAAAGCAGAGACTGTCGATATTGCAAACCCGTATCAGTCAATTTTCTGCGGAAATTAGTCAGAATATGGTGGGCAATACAGAAACAATCCTGGTAGAAGGTATTTCAAAGAAGAAGAATTCCGAGCTATTTGGCAGGACTGAAAATAATCGTATAGTAAATTTTCCCTCAGGCACTGAGCTAATTGGTGAATTTACTAAGGTCAAAATCACAGAAGCATTGACCAACTCGCTACGTGGAGTATTATTGACCGATATCAAACAAGATTACATGCAACCAGACCTATCAAATTCAATAGTTGAACACCACCCCCGATAACTTACAGCATAATACTGCTGAGTTTGTATTATTGCCCCCAGACAATGAACGTCTTGCAAATTTGTGCGGTCCTATGGACGGCCATCTAAAACAGATAGAAAATCGTCTCGATGTTGAAATTAATAATCGTGGCAATCACTTTCGGGTTATCGGTACACAGCAATCAGTTGAACTCGCAAACACAGCGCTATCAAGACTGTATGAATCTACATCATCAGAACGACTTTCAAGCGAAAAGATTCACCTGTATTTACAGGAAGCAAATCCTGAAAACGAGATAGTTGATAAATCTATAAAAGATATAAACATTAATACCAAGTTCGGCGTCATTAAGGGGCGAGGCACGAACCAGCGATTATATCTATCTAATATTCAATCACACGACATTAGTTTTGGAATTGGGCCTGCTGGAACGGGCAAAACATATTTAGCAGTTGCATCAGCAGTGTCAGCACTTGAATCCGAGAAAGTCAGAAGAATAGTATTAGTACGACCCGCTGTAGAAGCTGGTGAAAAACTTGGTTATCTGCCTGGTGATATCGTACAAAAAGTTGATCCATACCTGCGACCCTTATATGACGCCCTGTTCGAGATGCTTGGTGTTGAACGAGTTAATAAGTTGATTGAACGTAATATTATTGAGGTTGCACCTCTTGCATTTATGCGCGGCAGAACCCTGAATGAATCCTTTGTAATACTTGATGAGGCCCAAAATACGACAGTTGAGCAAATGAAAATGTTTCTAACCAGGACTGGTTCATCATCTGCTGCCGTGATAACTGGAGATATAACACAAATTGACTTACCCCATGGAAAGGTATCAGGATTAAAACATGTAATTCAGATTCTTAGTGATGAGCCAGGCATAAGCTTCACATTTTTTAAATCTAAAGATGTTGTTCGACATCCTCTGGTAACTCGAATACTAAACGCTTATGAACGTTATGAAAACGCGTTAAAAACAAATAAGTAGAAAACGTGTCAATTACTATAGATGTACAATATGCTTGCACAAACAAAGGACTGCCAGATAAAAATAAATTTGAGCAATGGGCAAAGACGGGCATTGGTTCCTCGCTCACAGATGCTGAATTCACAATACGCATTGTAGATGAGAAAGAAATTAAACAATTGAATAATAAATGGAGAGGTATTAACAAACCCACGAATGTATTGTCATTTCCTGCGGGAGAAAACCACATAGTTCCAGATTTACTTGGTGATGTCATCATATGTGCGCCGCAAATACTAAAAGAAGCGAGTGAGCAAAATAAAACACCTGAGGCCCATTGGGCACACATGGTAATTCATGGAGTTATGCATTTACTCGGATATGATCATATGAATGATGATGATGCAAAAAAGATGGAATCAATCGAGATAGAAAAACTTAAGTTATTGAGTTTCCCTAACCCATATGAATAATCAATTATGAACGAAAATAATAATACTAAAACAACATGGGTTAGTGAATTCGTACGCATCATCAAACGTGAACCTAAAAATCAGCAAGCCCTTATTGATGTCCTGAGAAATGCGGAGAAACGCAACCTGCTGGATCCTGATGTTTTATTAATGATTGAAGGAGCTCTGCATGTTGCAGATATGCAGGTGCGGGACGCAATGATAGCAAAGGCAAATATGATATTTGTTAATATCAATTCTGAGATATCAGACATCATCAATACTGTCATTGAATCAGGTCATTCCAGATTTCCTGTCACAGGTGATGATGTAAATGACGTCCTGGGCATATTACTTGCCAAGGATCTTCTTGCATATCTGGCAAATACTGAACATCAGAAATTTGATATTAAAGATATGATGAGACCTGCAGTTTTTATACCTGAAAGCAAAAGGTTAAATGTCTTGTTGCGAGAATTCAGGATAAATCGAAATCACATGGCAATCGTAGTAGATGAATATGGCGTTACCGGACTTATTACGATTGAAGATGTAATTGAAGAAATTGTTGGTGAAATTGAAGATGAATATGATATAGACGAAGAGGAAAATATTTTTCAGCATGGAAGAGACCGGTATACCGTAAAGGCAACGACTCCTATAGAAGATTTTAACAAACACTTTAAAACTGCATTTAGTGATGATGAATATGACACGATTGGTGGTTTACTGACCCGTGCATTTGGACACTTGCCCAAAAGAGGAGAGTCGACGGACTTTTCTGGTTTTAATGTAAAAATTCTTCGAGCAGACCGAAGAAGACTACACTTACTAAGGTTTGAAAAACTCCCAGAAGTACCAGATAAAGACCAGAAATAACGAACAACATGTCTTTATACCTTTCATGAACCGATATATTTCGGACAAAGTTCAAAAGTATTTTTATTCATTCATTTCCGGAGCGATAGCTCCACTTGCATTTTCACCTTTTGATGTCTTTCCCCTCGCAATTTTATCAACTGTAATAATTCTATATTTGTGGCTAAACACGAATCCACGTACAGCACTGCTTTACGGCTATTTTTACGGTCTTGGCTTCTTTGGCTTTGGGGTAAGCTGGTTACATATTAGTATTAATCTGTTTGGTGGTATAAACATCATCGGCGCACTATTCCTGACATTTATTTTAGTTGCATTTTTATCGATTTTTCCCGCAATGACAGGTTATGGATTACGAAAGCTAAAGTTAAATTCTTACCCGACGATATCTGTAATAATTCTGGCACCGGCACTATGGACACTAGGCGAATGGGTTAGAAGCTGGATATTTACCGGCTTTCCCTGGTTAAATCTCGGCTATAGTCAAACGGATTCGGCTCTAAGCGGCTTTGCACCATTACTTGGAGTATTTGGAATTAGTTTCCTGATTGTTTTCACTTCAGCATTAGTTTTTTCACTGGTTGCTGCAAACAATAAACAAAAATTATATCTTTCTATCATCATAATCCTGACATGGTCATGGGGCTGGTTGGCGGGATCTGTAAACTGGACAACCCCTACAGAAGAAAGTATATCCGTCGCTTTGATACAGGGTGCAATACCGCAAAAAATAAAATGGCGTCCTGATATGCGACAACCCACCATGGATCTTTATAAGAATTTGACCCAGCCAAATGCACACAATGATTTAATTATATGGCCAGAAGCAGCAATCCCGATTTATTATAATCAGGCACAGAGTTTTATTGAATCACTGCAGGAGACAACAAGAAAAAATAATAACAATCTA